>NZ_BMPE01000010.1 GCF_014647435.1 Deinococcus radiotolerans
CAGGCCCCGCGTGAATCTGTCAACACCCCAACCCAAAGCCCTCCTTGACCTTCGCTCGCACGCCCGGCAAGTGCAGCCTGCACAGCGAAAGCAGGAGCTTTGCCTGCGCCCTCCTCTCTCCCTTAGTGCCTGACTGGATCGCTGACGCGGTCCCCGCCGTCATCCATGGGGCGGCATACTGGGGCATGTTCACGATTGAAGCGGCAGAACTGCTGGTAGTGCGACTTCCTCTGAAGTTCCGGTTCGAGACGAGCTTCGGGGTGCAGACCGAGAAGGTCGTTCCCCTGCTGGTCCTGCATGGGGACGGTGTGCAGGGAGTGGCGGAAGGCACCATGGAATTCGCGCCCATGTACCGCGAGGAGACCATTGCCGGGGCGCTACACCTGCTGCGTGAGGTGTTTCTGCCGCGCGTGCTGGGCCGCTCCTTTGCCAATCCGGAGGCGCTGAATGACGCGCTGGGTGCCTTCCGCGGGAACCGGATGGCCCGCGCGATGGTGGAGATGGCCGCGTGGGACCTGTGGGCGCGGCAGCTGGGCGTGCCGCTCGGGCAGCTGCTGGGTGGGCGGAAGGAGAGCGTGGAGGTCGGCGTGAGCCTGGGCATCCAGCCGGACGAGGCGGCAACGGTGGATGTGGTGCGCCGCCACGTGGAGCAGGGGTACAGGCGGATCAAGCTGAAGATCAAACCCGGTTGGGACGTGCAGCCGGTCCGCGCGGTGCGGGAGGCCTTCCCGGAGATCCGGCTGACCGTGGATGCCAACAGCGCGTACACGCTGGCCGACACGGTGCGGTTGCGCGCGCTGGACGCGTTTGACCTGACGTACATCGAGCAGCCGCTGGCGTGGGATGACTTGGTGGATCACGCGGAGTTGCAGCGCCGCCTGAGTACGCCGCTGTGCCTGGATGAGAGTGTGGCGAGCGCGCAAGACGCCCGCAAGGGCCTGACCCTGGGCGCGGGGGGCGTGGTGAACGTGAAGGTGGCCCGCGTGGGTGGTCTCGCGGAGGCGCGGCGGGTGCATGACGTGGCGCAGGCGTTCGGGGCGCCGGTGTGGTGCGGCGGGATGCTGGAGAGCGGGATTGGCCGGGCGCACAACATTCACCTGTCGACCCTGCCGAACTTCACGCTGCCCGGGGACACGAGCAGCGCCAGCCGCTACTGGGAGAAGGACGTGATCCTGGAGCCACTGGAGGCCGCAGATGGCCTGATGCCGGTGCCCCAGGGGCCAGGGACGGGTGTGACGCTGGACCGCGAGTTCGTGACGCGCGTGGCGGAGGTGCAGGAGGAGTTCAGCGCGTGATCCGCGTGGCCGTCGAGGGGCGGGCGTTCCCGGAGTGGAGCCCGCCGGGTTTCGTGATTCGCGAGGTGGTGGATCCGTGGGCGTTCCGGGCGCTGGAGGGCGTGCAGGTGGCCGCCTGGGGGTACGCGGACCGGGAGGTGACGCCGGGCACGCTGTTCCGCATCAGTGCGGCGACGGGCGGGATCGTGCTGGGCGCGTACCCGGAGGATCAGCCGGAGCAGCCGGTGGGGCTGGCGTTCGGGTTCCCGGCGCTGCGGGACGGGGCAGTGTGGCATCACTCGCACCTGCTGGCGGTGGATCCGGCGTGCCGGGGGTCCGGGCTGGCGGTGGCTCTGAAGGACGTGCAGCGGCGGCTGGCGCTGGAGCAGGGCCTGAGCCGCATGACGTGGACGTTCGATCCGCTGGTGACGCGCAACGCCCGCCTGAACCTGGGGAAGCTGGGGGCGGTGGCCCGGACGTACCTGCCGGAATGGTACGCGCTGGATGAGGACCGCGTGACGGCGTTCCCGGCGGACCGGCTGCTGGTCGAGTGGGACCTGACGCGGGGGCCGGTGGAGCGTCCGGCGCCGCAGCCGGTGGGCGTGCGGGTGCTGGAGGCCAGCGGGGAGGGGCCGGGCCCGGTGCAGTTCTCGGAGGCCGAGGCGCTGCTGGCGGAGGTGCCGCTGCGGGTGGATGTTCTGCCGGAGGCGGTGCGGCGAGCGTGGCGGATGGCGCTGCGGGAAGCTGTGGGGGTGGCCCTGGCGCAGGGCTTCGCGGTGGTGGATCTGGCCCGGGAGGGGGAGCGGGCCTTCTATGTGCTGCGGCGTGAGGGCTGAGGCTTCTCACTGTTCAGAAGCCCCAGTTCGTGTTATGTTATTTACATAAGGAGGTCAGATGTTACACATTGAATTCACCACCGACCTGGGCGCCAAAGTCACCGTGGACGTTGACAACGCCAGCGCACTCCTCGACACCCAGCGCCAGTACGGCCGCCTCGGCTGGACCAGCGGCGACATCCCCAGCGGCGGCTACCAGTTCCCCCTGGACAACGAACCCGACTTCGACTGGCACCTGATCGGCGCGCGCAAATGGACCAGCCCCGACGGCGAGGAACTCGTCATCCACAAGGGCCACGCCTACCGCCGCCGCGAACTTGAGGCGGTCGACAGCCGCAAGATGAAACTCCCCGCCGCCGTCAAGTACTCCCGCGGCGCGAAAAGCACCGACCCCGACCACGTCCGCGAGAAGAGCGACGGCGAGTTTGAATACGTCACACTCGCCATCTTCCGCGGCGGCAAACGCCAGGACCGCTACGCTACCCCCGGCGCCCGCCCGGGACCCGCCCAGACGGCACCGGCCCAGAACGCCGCGCGCCCCGCGCCCAGCCGCCCGGCCCCCGCGCCGGTCCGCGCGGCGCCCCCGGCACCGACCCGTACAGAGGACGAACCTCCGTTCTGACCAGGGAGCAAGAGGAGGGCGCCCGATTGCGGCGCCCTCCTCTTGCCTGCCTCCCGTTCCTACTGTCTGCGGGGCCCTGACCGTTCAATCACTGCGCGGACATCCGCGGGCTGCCAGCCCTGAGGTTTCAGGATCTTGCCGTCGGCGCGGCGGGGCCCGCTGGCCTTTGTCAGGTTCGCGCGGTGCACCTCGGCGAACACGGCGTCCGCGTCCAGGCCCAGGCGGTCGAAGGCGCCGTACGTGACGTACAGCAGGTCCGCCAGTTCGTGCGCCAGGTCGGTCAGGTCCGCCGCGTGCAGGGTCTCCCCTGCCTCCAGGCGGGCGGCCAGCGTCTGGAACTCGGCGTCCACCTCGGCCGCCTCCTCCTGGATCAGGGTGCGGCGCAGGGTCAGCAGGTCGCGTTCAGGTGGAGTGGGGACGTCGCGGCGGTCCTCGCCGATCGCGTCGTGAAAGTCGCGCAGATGTCGGGCGTTCGTCTTCGGGGTGCTCACGCGGTCATGCTAGCGGCCCGGCCACAGCAGGCGGGGACCAGTCAGGTCGGCGTCTGTGATGGTCAGGCGCGTGAAGGTCGCTCCGGCGGCGCGCGGCACCAGAAGATTTAGGTCCACGCGGCGGCACAGGCGTTCGTTCACGCCGCACACGAAGAGTGGGCCGCGCAGCCGCAGTTCACCGCCCGGCGCGGCGGGCAGGGTCAGGCGGACCGGGAGGAGCAGCCCGAAGGATTCCGGGTGGGTGACGCTGGCCGGGCCACGCAGCTTCACCGGCAGAGGCAGTCGCCCCGGCGCGTGCAGGGCGAGCGTGCTGGGCGCCTCGCGGTTGACCAACACGCTGCGCAGCTCAAAGCGGACCTCCACGGTCAGGGAGGCGGCGCCCGCCACACCCGCCAGCAGGGGCGCCAGCAGCAGGGGCAGCAGGGCGCGCATCCTGATCAGGCTACCCAGGACGGCCCGTGTGAATTGTGCGCAAGAGCAGCCCCGCGCCGGAGGTGGGGTCCGGTGCGGGGCTGGGAAGGTCTGGTGGTCAGGTTGCGGGGCCTGCACCCGCGGGGCACTGGCCGACTTCGGGCCTGCCACCTGCTCGCGCGCCCGTTGGTGAAGAGGTGGGCGTCTCCCTCTTGGCCTTCGCCCCGGGGGGCGACCTCACCAGGCCGAAGCGAAGTATGCCCGCTCAGTGTCAGCGGCGCATGTGCTGCATCTACAGGTGGCCTTAAGTAAAATGGCGCAGCGGACGCAGTGTTCCAGTCGTCACAAATCCACGATGTGGTACCCGTACGCGTTGATGACCCGCGCGCCACTCTCGGGGTCTAGGTACTCCAGCTTCTTGCCCTCGTACTCGTGAATGTGGCCGTGCACGACCACTCGGGGCCGGCGGCGGGTCATGAAGGCGTTCAGGTCCGGGCAGCCCCGGTGCGCGTAGTCACTGCCGGCGTGCGGGCCGGTGGGGGGCGCGTGGGTCAGCAGGATGTCCACGCCCGCCCGCGCCTGCCACGCCAGCCGCCCCAGCCCCCAGCGGGCCTGCGCGCGGGTGTACTGACCCTCGCCCGTACCGCGGTAGCGGGGCACGCCGCCCCAGCCGGCCACGCGCAGCCCGGCTTCCTCGACCACGCGGCCGTGCGCGGCAATCACGCCGCGCGGGGGGATGCGGCCCTCACCCTCGTTCACGTACTCGTTCTCGTGGTTGCCGTGCACGTAGATGATCGGCACCGTGAGTTTCGTCGCCAGGAACTCCAGGTAGTAGCCGGGCAGGTCCCCGGCGGCCAGCACGGCGTCCACCGCGGGCACGCCCTGCGGGAACGCCGAGCGGTACACGAAAGGGTGCACGTGATCCGCCAGCACCATGACCCGCTTCCCTAGCGGGGCGCGGGACAGGGGGGGCAGGGCGGGCGGGGTCATGGGGGCTGGGGTGGGGTCCGCGGCGGCCGGACCGGGTGGTACGCGTGATGGCCGAGTGTACCGTCCCGCTCCGGTGCGTGAGCGTACGCTGCGCTAGGGTGCGGCGCATGACTGTTCCTGTCACGCCGCGCCTGCTGCTGTTGCCCCTGACCCGCACGGTGATGGCCCGCCGCCTGGAGACCGAGTCCTTCACGCTGACGCTCGGCGGACCCGGGGGGCCGCTGGAGGTGCACTTCGGCCCGGAATGGCCCGGCGATCCGCTGCCGCTCTTCCCGGGGAAGTTGGCGCGGCTGGCCCCCGGGCAGGAAGAGGTCGCGGGATCCTTCATCGCCGTGCACCGCGACACGGGCGACGCGGTGGGGCAGTTGGGCGCCAAGGGTCGCCCCTCGGCGGCCGGCGCGCAGGAAATTGGGTACGGGTTCAACCCGGCGGTGTGGGGACAGGGTCTGGCCACCGAGGGCGTGGGGGCGCTGGTGGCGCACCTGCACGCGCAGCCGGACGTGTACGCGGTGACCGCCGAGACGGCCGTGGGCAACCCGGCCAGCGCGCGGGTGCTGATGAAACTGGGCTTCCGTCAGGTGGGCACCGGGCACAGCGAGGACGATGGTCCACTGCTGCTCTGGGTGCACCGGCCAGCATGACTATGCACCTGAATACTCAGCGCCTCTCATCCTGACGCGGAATGCAGAAATAATGTTGCAGCCGTAAGGCATACCGCCTCCGAGCCCGTAGGCTGGACTGCATGAACATCTCGATTCTGGGCATCCCGATGGACCTCGGGGCGGGCCGCCGTGGCGTGGACATGGGCCCGTCCGCGCTGCGCAACGCCCACCTGACCCGCGCGCTGCGCGACCTGGGCCACCACGTGACTGACCTGGGCGACGTGCGCGTGGCGCTGCCCGAAACCGCGGATAAACACAGCGAGGGTGGCATGGTGTTCCTGGACCCCATCCTAGACGCCTGCCGCGCCACCGCCGAGCGCCTGAGCGCACTGGACGGCGACACCTTCCCGCTGACCATCGGTGGAGATCACAGCGTCAGCATGGGCACCGTGACCGGTAATGCCCTGCGCGGCGGCCCCGGCGGGGCGCGCATGGGCCTGATCTGGGTGGACGCGCACACCGACTACAACACGCCGGGCAGCAGCCCCAGCGGCAACATTCACGGCATGCCGGTCGCGCACCTGACCGGCCTGGGCGACCCGCGCCTGAGCGGCCTGGGCGGCGGCTGGCACATGCGGCCCGAGGACATCGTCATGATCGGCATCCGCAGCGTGGATCCCTTCGAGCGCGACCTGCTGCGCGAGGCGGGCATCAAGGCGTACACCATGAAGGACGTGGACCAGCTGGGCATCACGCGGATTCACGAGGAGACCATGGAACGCCTGAGCGGTACGGAGCGCCTGCACGTGTCCTTCGACGCGGACGCGCTGGATCCCGGCGTGTGCCCCGGCGTGGGGACGCCCGTGCCCGGCGGCCTCACGTACCGCGAGGGGCACCTGCTGATGGAACTGCTCAGTGAATCGGGCCGCGTGACCAGCATGGACATCGTGGAGGTCAACCCCATCCTGGATACCCGCAACCAGACGGCGGAGGTCATGGTGGGCATGGCCGCCAGCCTGCTCGGGCAGCGCATCCTGTAACCCCCGTTCCCTGCTGCGGCCCCGGCCCGCTCCGCGCGCAGCAGGGGGTTTGTGCATGGGGTCTCGACGGCCCCCCGCGCGGCGTGACATCCTGCGCGTCATGGTTGTCCTGCCCATCCGTTTCGAGCGCAGTCCCCGCCTGCACCCCATGCTGAGCGAGGTCGCGCACCCGGTGGGCACCCGCGTGGTCGTGCAGGGCAAGCGCGGCCCCGAGGTCGCCACCGTGCGCGGCGAGGCCACCCCCCCGCAGGAGCAGGAGCGCTACGGCGCGGTGCTGCGCGCCGCCACCCCCGAGGACCTGAGCCGCTGGGAGGACCTGCACCGCACGGGCGAGGACCTCAAATGGCTGCTGCGCGCCCGCGCCCGGCAGCGCAGTCTGCCGGTGAAGGTCGTGGCCGTAGAATTCACGCTCGACGAGAGCCTCGTGACCGTCAGTTACAGCGCCGAGGAACGCATCGAGCTGACCGGCCTGATCAGCGAGCTGCGCGGGCACACGCGCGCCCGCGTGAACTTCGCTGCGGTCGGCCCGCGCGAGCAGGCGCAGATGATCGGCACGCTGGGCGCCTGCGGGCGCGAGAACTGCTCCTCGACGCACCTGCAGGAGTTCGCGCCGGTCAGCATCCGCATGGCGCGCGACCAGCAGCTGCCCCTGAACCCGGAGAAACTGTCCGGGCCATGCGGGCGGCTGCTGTGCTGCCTGCAGTTCGAACACACCCAGTACCTCGACCTGCTGAAGGACCTGCCGCGCAAGAACGCCCGGGTGTGCCATGAGGGGAGCGGCGCGTGCGGGAAGGTCACGAAGCTGCACCCGCTGGCCGGCACGGTGGACGTCACCACCGACCAGGGTGTCCTGACCGACGTGCCCGCCGGGGAGCTGCGCCGCCTGACCGAAGCGGAGATCAAGGCCCTGCCGGACGCCGGCCGGGGCGGCGGGCGTCCAGGGAAGCCGAATCGGGCGCCCGCGCGCGAGTAACGCGGAACACCGCGGCGCTAGACTCGCCGGAATGACCCTCACAGACCTGAGTGCCGTTGAAGCCACGCTGGCGGTCCCGGACGCCCTGACCCGCTGGGAGGCGTACGCGCCGCGTGTCCAGGCGCTGCTGGACGCCCCACTGAGCGCCGCGGACGTGCCCGCGTGGCTGACTGCCTGGAGTGACCTGAGCAGCGAGCTGCACGGCGTGGCCGCGAAACTGGCCACGCACGCGGACCTGCACACCGATCAGCCGGAGGTGCAGGCGCGCTTCCAGGCATTCACGGGTACCGTGATGCCCGAAGCGGCCCGCGCCGAGCAGGCCCTGAAGGAGAAGCTGCTGGCCGTGCCGGACTACACCCCGGACGCCCGCTTCGCGCTGACGCTGCGGCGCATGCGGGACGAGGCGGCGCTGTACCGCGAGGCAAACGTGGCGCTGCTGGTCACGCACGAGGAACAGAAAAACCGCTACTCGGTGGTCACCGGCAACCAGCAGGTCACGCTGCGCGGCGAGACCCTGACCATCCCGCAGGCCAGGCAGCGGCTGGACAACCCGGAACGCGCCGAGCGTGAAGCCGCCTGGCGCGCCCTGAGTGACAGCAACCTTCAGGTCGCCGCGGACCTGGACGGCGTGATGCTGGACCTGATCGCCACGCGCTGGCAGCTGGCCCGCAACGCGGACGAGGCGAACTTCCGCGACTACCAGTGGAAGGCGCTGGACCGCGTGGATTACACCCCGGCGGACTGCGTGGCCTTCCACGAGGCCGTTCGGGACGAGGTGGTGCCGCTGGCCGCTCAGCTGGTCGGCGATATTGCCGCGCAGCTGGGCCTGGACGCGGTGCGGCCCTGGGATTACAACCGCAACAACCTGCTGGACCCGCAGGGCCGCGCGCCCCTGGCGCCCTTCCAGACGGGCGCGCAGCTTGAAACGCTGACGCAGACGGCCTTCGACGCGCTGGACGCCGACCTGGGGGCCCGCTTCCGGCAGATGCGCAGCGGCGGCCTGCTGGACCTGGAGTCCCGCCCGGGCAAGATGACGCACGCGTACTGCCAGTACTTCCCGACCTACAACGAGCCGTTCGTGCTGATGAACGTGGTGGGCACCGCCGAGGACGTGCGCGTGCTGTTCCACGAGATGGGGCACGCCTTCCACGGCTTCTACAGCGGGGACGCGCAGCCGCTCGTGTGGAACCGCTGGAGCCCCATCGAGTTCGTGGAGATTCCCAGCATGGCCATGGAGTTCCTGACGCTCGATCACCTGGGGCACGTGTTCAGCCCGGAGGACCTTGCCCGGTACCGGCAGAAGCAGCTGGAGGGTGTGATCGCGTTCTTGCCGTGGGCGGCGCAGATGGACGCCTTCCAGCATTGGCTGTACGCCGAGGCCCCCGAGGACGTCAGCACCGAGGCGCTGGACGCCAAGTGGCTGGAACTGGACCGCACCTTCCACCCGTTCGTGAACTGGGACGGCCTGGATGAACGCGCCCGCGCGAAGGGCTGGCAGTACTACCACGTGTTCCAGGTGCCCTTCTACTACATCGAGTACGCGATGTGTTACCTCGCGGCGACCGGCATCTGGCGCGCCGCGCAGGTGGACCCGGCGGGCACCCTGGACCGCTACCGGGCGGCGCTGCGTCTGGGCAGCACGGTCAGCGTGCCGGAGCTGTACCGCGCGGCAGGTGTCGAGTTCCGCTTCGACCGCGAGCACATCCGGGGCCTGATGGCCTTCCTGCGCGGCCAGATGCAGGCCTGACCGGCAGCAGAAGGGGGGCCGCACCGTGAACGTGCGGCCCCCTTCTCGTGAGGATCAGTACTGGTAGGTGGTGCTCTCGCTGACGTTCACGCGCACGGTGCGGTTCGCGCCGCGGTCCACGGTCAGGGTGGCGGTGGTTGCGCCCTTCACCAGCGTGCCCGAGTACCCGGTGGTCGTCTGACGGGTCTGCTGCAGGGTGTAGCCCATGCCCTGAAGGTCGCGGACCTTCTGATCGTAGGCGCTGCGGGCGGGGTCCTGGATGGTCGTCCCGGCGATCGCGCCGAGCAGGTTGCCGATCAGGTCCAGCACGGCGTTACCGCTGGTGACGGGCGTGCTGATGGCCTGCGCGAACTCGACGTTCAGGTTGGTGGTGCCGCCCGCGCGGATCGTGACTGTGGTGCTGTAGTCGGTGTAGCCGGGAGCCTGCACGCGCACGGGGTACGTTCCGGCGCGCAGGTTGCTGTAGGTGACGTTCGCGCCGCCCAGGCGCTGGCCGTTCAGGATCACGGTGGCGTTGCCAACGTTCGTGCCGATAAAGAGGCTACCGGTGCTGACGGGGTTCTGCGCGGCCACGGTGTAGAAGGCGGTGTCACTGACCCAGCTGTTCTGGGGCAGGGGGTTCACGACGATGCTCAGCGCCTGCGCCAGGCCGGTCTGGCCGCCCTGGGTCTTGACAGTCGCGAACTGGTCCTGCGTGGTCTTGAACTCACTGATCTGAGAGAGGTTCAGCGGGGTGAGGCTGGCCAGGGCCAGGACCTTGTTCTGCCCGATGGGGCCCGCGACGCTGTAGGTGAAGTTCGCGCCGGCGGCGGGGAAGGTGGTGGTGGTGTTCGCCTTGACGAAGTTCTCGCCGCTCAGGCGGTTGGGGAGGATCTGGTCGACGCTGCCGTCGGGGTTCACGTTGAACAGGTACACGTACGCGTCCTGGTTGGTGGTGGCGCTGACGCTGATCACCTCGCCCACGCGGTAGGCGGGGTTCTGGTTACCGCTGGTGTCCTTGTTCACGCGGACGCTGACGTTCAGGTCCGGCTGGGTGGGGTTCACGATGATGCTCTGGGCGCTGATCTTCGCCTGGGCACCGGCGGTGCTCAGGGCAGCGGCCGTACCGAGGGCCAGCAGGGCGGTCAGGTTGCTTTTCATGAGCCCAAGTTTGCCCGGGGCGCGTGACGGCAGGCTGACTGCACCTGATGGAAGCCTTGAGATTTCAGGGAAGCGTGAAGGACCCCGCCGACCGTCCGTGAGGGCGTCCACCAGCACGGCCCCGCGCCCTTTTCAGACCCGCCCACCCCGGCTGTGGCCCTGCGTGACGCCGCGCGCGGTCAGGTGCGCGGCGCGCAGCGGCTCCGGCACGCGGCCCGTGACCGTAAAGGTCCCCAGGGCCGCCTCCGCCTGCGCCAGGGTCAGCCCGGCACGCTGCACGAACACGCCCGCGCAGGGTTCCATCGGCCCGGCCGCCTCGATCAGCGCCCACTTGCGTGCCCCGCCGGGCACGCGGGTCAGAAGCGCCGAGCGGATCCGCTCCAGGTCCGGGGCGCGCCGCGCAACGACCAGCACGGGCTTCCCCGTCCCGGCGTGCAGGGCGCGCAGGTCCACGACGTTGAAGCCCGCCAGCGCGATGCCTTGCAACAGAATCAGCTGAAGGTGCTCCGGGGACTGGTTCACCAGCCGGGCCAGTTCGGCGGTGCTGTTGCGTCCGTCGCGGCGCACCCGGCCGCTGACCACGCCGTGCAGCGTGGTGCGGGCGTACACGGTCCCGATGACGGGCACGTCGCCCCGCCAGCCGTGATCAAACGGGGCGTCGTCAAAGCCGATGGCGTGGGCGAACACCTGCGCAGCGTAGCGCGGCAAGAAGCACACGGCTTACGTGGTCCCTCCGCCATCCGGCGCATGCCGCGCTGACGGGCCCGGGGCACACTGCTGGCATGACCTCGACTGCGCCCCTGTCCTCCCCGGTGCCCGGCTGGCCCGCCCAGCCGACCGTGACGCCCTTCGATCCTCACGCCGCCACGTCCGCGCAGCGCCTCGCCATTGGGCAGCTGCTCGCTGACGCCTTCGCGCTCACGTACCCGGACGACCCGGCCCTCCTGCCCGAAACCGAGGCGGTGGGCCTGACGCACCAGCTGCCCACCGAACGTACCGCCCACTACGCCGTGTGGAACGGCGAGCAGGCGCTGGCCTGGGGCAGCCTGTCGTACGACCTGGAGCAGAACACGCACATGGCGCACCTGCGCCTGACCGTGCATCCCACCGCGCGCCGTCAGGGCCTGGGCCGCGCGGTCCTGACCCAGCTCCTCGCCCACGCTGACGAGCTCGGGCGCGGCACCCTCACCTTCGGCACCAGCAGCCGCAGTCCCGCCGGAGAGGCCTTCGCGGTCTCCCTGGGCGCGCAGGCCGCCCTGCCCATGCGTCAGAGCCGCCTGGACCTACACGCCCTGGATCACGACCTCCTGAGCCGCTGGCAGGCCCGCCCGGACGGCGACCCCTTCCGCCTGCACCTGTGGCAGCGCGTGCCCGGCGAGTACCTCACCCGCGTCGCCGACATGATGATGGTCATGAACACCGCCCCCCGCGGTGACCTGGAACAGCAGGACTGGACGATCACGCCCGAGATGATCCGCTCGTGGGAGGCGATGATCGAGGAGGCGAATGAGACGCGCTACATGATGGCCGTCGAGGACACCCGCACCGGGCAGCTCGACGCGTACAGCGAGGTGTTCTGGATGCCGCAGCGCGCCGCACTCGTGTACCAGGGCGCGACCGCCGTGCGCCCCGAAGCGCGCGGGCAGGGCCTGGGCAAGTGGGTGAAAGCCGCCATGCTGGATCACGTCCTGAACGCGTGCCCCGGTGCGCGCTGGGTGCAGACGAACAACGCCCACGAGAACGCCCCGATGCTGGGCATCAACGTGGCGCTGGGCTTCGCGCCGTACAGCACCTTCACGGAATGGCAACTCAAACGCTGACCGCGTGATACAGGGAGTGGGGCCGCCCGGAGACTGCATCTCCCGGGCGGCCCCTCTTCTCTGCTCGCGGCCTGCGGCAGCGGGCTCCTTTCTTGGCGGCCTCCGTCACGCGGGCCGTGGCGCGCGCTACGCTGCTTTGCATGAGGGTTGCCGTTGCGGATGTGGGCACGAATTCCAGTCACCTGCTGATCGCGGAGGCGGCGCGTGGGGACGCGGGTGGGTACCGGGTGCTGGACGCCCTGAAGGACCGCACGCGGCTGGGGGAGTGCCTGGACGCGGCGGGGAACCTGACCCCTGAGGGGGAGGACCGGCTGGCGTCGGCATTGACGCGGTTCCGGGCGCTGGCGTCGGGGGCGGGCGTGGCGGAGGTGCACGTGTGCGCGACGAGTGCGCTGCGGGAGGCGCCGAACGGGCCGGAGGTCGCGGCGCGGATGCTGGCACGGACCGGGGTGTATCCGGCGATCATCAGTGGGGTGCGGGAGGGAGAGCTGACGTACCTGGGCGCGGCGCACGCGGTGGAGCTGGGGGCGGACAACGTGCTGCTGGACCTGGGTGGGGGGAGTCTGGAGTTCGCGCGGGGGGACGCGGCGCGAGCGCTGGACGTGCTGAGCCTGCCGCTGGGCGCGATCCGGATGAGGGACGCGTTCCTGCGGTCTGATCCACCGTCCCGGCGGGAGCTGGGGGCGCTGGACGCGGCGGTACGGGAGGCGCTGGAACCGCACGTGGGGCGCTTCCGGGTACGGCCGGGCACGCGGGTGGTGCTGTCGAGCGGCACGGCGGAGGCGGCGGCCGAGGCGATCCTGGCGCGGCGGGGCGAGGAGGCGCGCGGCGTGAATGGCACGCGCCTGAGCGTCGAGGAGCTGGGTGAGCTGCTGGAGCACGTGCGGGGCTTGAAGGGGGCGGCGCGGGCGCGGGTGCCGGGCCTGGAGCGCCGGGCGGACACGGTCGTGGCGGGGCTGGCAACGCTGCACGCGGCGCTGGGCGTGCTGGGCGCGCAGGAGTTCACGGTCAGCGAGGGTGCGCTGCGTGAGGGCATGCTGATCGAGGAGCTAACGCGGCTGGAGGCGTACAGTTCGTCGATCAGTGCGCGCCAGCGCAGCGTGCTGGGCATGGCCGAGCGGTTCGGGGCGAACCTGTCGCATTCGCGGCAGGTGGCGGCCCTGGCCCGCGAGCTGCTCTCGCGCCTGCGGGCGCTAGGCGTGGAGCTGGGCGCAGAGGGCGAGGCGCGCAGCGTGCTGACGGCGGCGGGCGCGCTGCACGAGGTGGGGCAGATCGTGGCGCAGAGCGCACACCATAAGCACTCGGCGTACCTGATCCGTCACGCGGAGCTGCGGGGCTTCACGCCGCGGGAGATTGAGCTGGTGGCGCTGCTGTCGCGGTACCACCGCAAGAGTGCCCCGAAAGGCTCGCATCCGGAGTTCGCGGCGCTGAGCGCGGCGGATCAGGCGCTCGTGACGCGCTGGGTGGGCATCCTGCGGGTCGCGGACGGTCTGGACCGCTCGCATGCGGGCGCGGCGCGCGTGACTGGCCTGACCCGGCGGGGCGAGGGCTGGCAGCTGAGCGTGCAGGGCGCCACGCCACTGGACCTGGAGGGGGCGCGGGAGAAGGCGGACGTGTGGACCCGCGCGTTCGGCCCGCTGACCCTGAAGGCCGAGTAGCGCGCCGCAGGGCGTGGGGGCGGCGGGTATGCTGGGCGGCATGAAGGACGCCCCGCCCGCCGCCCACCCTGCACTGTCACCGGACCTCACCTCTCCGGCACTGCCGCAGAACATCCTGAGCATCCAGTCATGGGTGGCGTACGGCCACGTGGGAAACGCCGCCGCCGTGTTCCCGCTGCAACGCCTGGGCTTTGAGGTCTGGGCGATTCACACGGTGCAGTTCAGCAACCACACCGGGTACGGCGCGTGGACGGGCGCGGTGTTCCCGCCCGAGCAGGTCGCGGACCTGATCGGCGGGATCGAGGCGCGCGGGGCGCTGGGCGACTGCAACGCGGTCCTGAGCGGCTACATGGGCAGCGAGGGCACGGTCGCGGCGGTCGTGGACGCCGTGCGGCGTGTGCGCGTGGCGAACCCGGACGCCCTGTACGCCTGCGACCCGGTGATGGGGGACGTGGGGCGGGGCGTGTTCGTCCGACCGGAACTACCGGACCTGATTGCGGCACAGGCGATTCCGGAGGCGGACCTCGTCACGCCGAACCAGTTCGAGCTGGAACTGCTGACCGGCGTCACGGTGGACACGCTGGAGCACGCGCTGGAGGCCGCCCGGCTGTTGCGGGAGCGGCTGCGCCCGGGTGGCCCAAGGATCGTGGTGGTGACCAGTCTGGTGCGCAGCGGCGCGCCGGAGCAGAGTATTGAGACGCTGGTCGTCACGGACGGGGGCGCGTGGCTGTGCCGCACGCCCTTGCTACCGCTGGACCCGCCGCGCAACGGCACCGGGGACGCCATCGCGGCGCTGTTCCTGGGGCATTACCTGCGCGGTGGGGACGCCGCGCAGGCCCTGAGCCTGTCCATGAGCGCCCTGTACGCTCTGCTGCAGCGCACGCACGTGGCGGGCACCCGGGAGATTCAGCTGGTGGCCGCGCAGGACGAATTCCTGAAGCCCGCGCGGGTGTTCGAGTCGCAGCAGGTCGGCTGAGGTCAGGCGGGGCGCGCGGCGCCCAGCAGGAGCAGGCTCAGGGTCAGGCACAGGGGAATGAACAGCCGGTCGTCCCAGTGCGCGAAGGTGGTGCCGCGGACCCGTTTGAACAGGCCCACGTACCGGAAGTCCCCGAGCACCCGCAGCGCGAACGCGGCGCTGACCGCCAACGTGAGCAGGCGCGGCGTGCCGCCGGCCGGGGCGAGCAGGGCCAGGGCGGCGCCGCTGCCCAGCGCGACCGCCACCAGCAGCGTGAGGCCCGGACCGGGCTGAAAGGCCGGTCCGCTGCCCGCCCGTGGGGTGATCTGGGGCAGCGCGGCGTGCAGGCCGGCGGTGCCGCCGCAGGCCCAGTACACATGCAGGGCGGACAGCGCCGCCAGGATCAGGGCCGCGGGAACGGAGCAGACCGTCACGCGGGCTCCGGGGTCAGGGCGCGCGGGGGGATCAGGGACAGCAGGTGCGTGCTCAGGGTGGGCAGGGAGGCGGCGGCGCTGCCCCGCCCGACGCGGTCCAGGAGGCCAATCAGGGCGGCGTACAGCAGTTCGGCGCGCAGGGGGGCGTCGGCCGGGTCCAGGCCACTGCGGCGTACCTGCCGGGTCAGGAAGGCCACGCGGCGATCCTCGACGCGGGCGGCCACGAGCGCGGCCTGCGGGTCGCTCCGGCTCCAGTTCAGGAACTGCGTCTCGCTCCGCACCGAGTTGGGCACGGACTGGAGCAGGCTGTCCAGCACCCACTGCACGCTGGCGCGCGGGCAGGGCTGCTGCTCGGCGGTGTGGATCAGGTCGGTGCTCAGCTGCTCCCAGCGGCTGAGCAGGGCGGTCAGGAGGGCCTGCCGGTCGCGGTGATGCCAGTAGAAGCTGCCCTTGCTGACGCCCAGCGTGCGGGCCAGTCGTTCGACGCGCACGCCGTCCGGGCCGTGATCGGCGAAGTGGTGGTAGGCGGCGCGCAGCCAGTCGTCGGAGGTCAGGGCCATACGTGTCCGTACGGTAGCGGGGCGGGCGGGCCGGGCACCACTGCGGACCGTATGGTCGCGTTCCATGAGACGCTGATCAGCTTCCGTTCAGGATCGGGCCAACGCCTGTTGCGACCGCTCTCATGGAGGAGGCGGGGGGCGCAGAGAAGACTGGCAGTCATGAAACATATTCTGTTCCCGACGGCGGCTGCGGCCGATGCTTTCACTGCTGACCTTCAGGCCCAGGGCGTGATCGCTCCCACGATGGGAACGAGCACCTACACCCGCCGCAGCGCGGCGACCGACGCCACCTACAGCGACACGACCCGGACGGACATGGACGGCCACGGTTCGCTGACGATGGAAGGTGACGGCGTGGGCGGCACGGCGGAAGACGCCGGTGCGGGCGCCGTGAAGGGGACGGGCGTGGGCGCCGTAGTCGGCGCGGCGGCAGGCATCCTGGCGACCGGCGCGACCATCGCCACGGGCGGCTTGGCCCTCCCGGTCATCCTGGGCATGACGGCCCTGGGATCGGGCGTGGGCGCGGCCGTGGGAGCCACCGGCGGCGCCATGGGCGTCGACGAGACCGGCAAGACCTACGATGACCGGTACGACGTGGACGACACGTACTACGACCGTATGGACAGCACCATCAACAGTGGCGGCCGCGTCGTGGCCGTGGATGACAGCGTGCCCCAGGACGTGCTGATGGACGCCGTGACCCGCCACGGCGGCGAGATCGTCGACAGCGGCGCCCGCCGCATGGACTACAACGCCACGATGTAATCAAGCTGCGTAATCAGGCGGCGCCGAGCCCCCACCTTCCGCGGAGGGTGGGGGCTCGGCCTGTTGGGACGTCAGGTCAGGAGCGGGGCGGTTGGGGCAGGGCCACCTTGTGAAACCAGAAGTTCCCGAGGGTCTCGATGACTTCCACGAATTCCGCGATGGACACGGGTTTGGGAATATAGGCGTTCGCGTGCAGGTTGTAGCTGCGCCAGATGTCATTCTCGGCGCGGCTGGTCGTCAGGACGATCACGGGAATGCTGCGCAGCTCATCGTCCTCCTTGAGGACGTCCAGCAGTTCCAGGCCCGTCATGCGCGGCATGTTCAGGTCCATCAGGATCACGTCGGGTCGGGGTGCGCTGCCCTGACCGTCCTGGCGGCGCAGGAACGCCAGGGCTTCCACGCCGTCGCGGGCGTGGCTGAGGCGGTGCTCGAAGTGCGCTTCCTCGAAGGCCTCCTGGGTGAGCAGCACGTCGGCGGGGTTGTCCTCTACGAGGAGAATTTCGACGGGTCGGGTCATGTGGGGTCTCCGGTGGGGTCGGGGGGGTCGGGAAGGGCTAGGTGGAAGGTGCTGCCCTGACCGGGGACGCTGTCCAGCCAGAGTTCCCCGCCGAGCTGTTCGGCGGCGCTGCGCGTGACGGCCAGTCCGATCCCGCTGCCCGCGTATTCGTCCATGGGGTGCAGGCGCTGGAACACCCCGAAGATCCGGTCGTGGTACTCGGGGGCAATGCCAATGCCGTTGTCCTGCACGTGAATCACCCAGCGGCCCGGGCGGCGCTCGGCTCGGACGTGCACGTGGGGGGCCGTGCCGGGCCGCTGGAATTTCAGGGCGTTGCCGATGAGGTTCTGCAGGGCGTGCCGCAGCAGGTCGGGGCTGCTTATCACGGTCGGGAGGGCCTCCACCTGGACGTGCGCGCCGCTGCTGCGAATCTGGGCGTTGAGGTCCGCGGTGATCTCGCTGGTCAGGACGTTCAGGTCCACCTGCTGCGTGACGCGCGGGGCCTTGCGGACCCTGGAGTACACCAGCAGGTCCTGAATGAGGGTCTTCATGCGCAGCGTGGCGGACGTGGTGAAGTCGATGTACTGCCGGGCGCGATCGTCAAGCTGATCGTGGTAGCGGCGGGCGAGCAGTTCGGTATAGCTGCCGATGGTCCGCAGGGGTTCTTGCAGGTCGTGGCTGGCGACGTACGCGAACTGTTCCAGTTCCCGGTTGCTGCGTTCCAGGTGCTCGTTGGTGGCGCGCAGGGCCTCGGCCGCGCCCCGCAGCTGCCGTTCGCGGTCCTGCACGGCGCTGGCCATGGCATCGAACTGCGCGCCCAGGTGCGCGAGTTCCTCGACGGGCATGCGGGGGGTGCGCTGGTCGTAGTGGCCCTGCGCGATGCTCTGGGCGGCGCTGTTCAGGCTGAGCAGCATGCGGCTAACCGAGCGGGTCACGCGGTACGCGGTGAACAGGATCAGCGTGACGCTGAGCAGCACCCCGGCCACGCTGAGCAGCTGCACGAGGCGCAGCAGGGACTTGCTGGCGCGTGTGGCGTCACTCAGGCGGATGGATTCGTTGGTGGTCATGGTGTCCAGCACGGTGCGGGCGTCGTTCAGCAGGGTCCGGCCGACGCCGCCGCTGACCCGCTCGGCCGCGCGCGACATGGACACCTGCCGGGCGCGAATTTCCGGCTGGGCCGCCTCCTCGTGCCAGCGGTTCACGAGCGCCTGCACGCGGGCCAGGTTCGTGCGTTGCAGCGGTGTGACGCTCAGGTCATGCAGGGCGAACACGTCCGCCTGGAAGGTCAGTTTGCCGTTCTCGTAGGGTTCCAGGAACAGGGGCTGGCCGGTGATCACGTAGCCGCGCTGGCCGCTTTCCATGACGGACACCTGCTTGGCGAGGTCCGTGATGAGTTGCAGGCGGGTCTGGGCGTCAAGGACCAGCCCGACGGCCTGATCGTTGCGGTTCACGCCGTACGTGATGGTCGCGCCCACACCCAGCAGCAGCGCGAAGGGCAGCACGAACGGGCGCAGAAGAACCTGCCGCAGGCTGGGCACGCCCCTGAGGGGCGCGGGCGTCTGGACGTCCGCTGTGGGTGCACCCGGCTCGGCGTGGGGGGCGGGGGCCGACATTCCCGCGCATTGTAGTGCAGCGCAGGCCGAGCGCAGCGGCGCCCGGCGGCCCTGCGAGGTGAAATGATTTAAGTTCAAGGCGACGAGGACGCTGTTCCTGCCGGTTGATCCGGGAAGTGGCCGGGCCGTACGCAGCCCTGGGGCAGCAGGGTCAGTAGGCCCCGCCGACGTCTCCCGGGAGGTCACTGCGCCTCACACCCGCGGGCGAATTTTGAACCCAGTTCATCTTGGCGGGGTACAGTGAACGCATGACATTCCAGAACGTGAATCTCACCCACGCGGGTGAGGTCGCCACGCTGACCCTGACCAGCAAGAAGGGCAGCATGGGCCCGACCTTCTGGCCCGAAATCCCCCGCGTCCTGAGCGACCTGGGCGGCGCGCGCGCCCTGATCCTGCGGGGCCAGGACCTCTTCAGCGCCGGGCTGGACGTCCGCGCCAGCGCCCCCGTGATCGCCCTCACCCTCGGGAACCCCGAGGCGTTCGCGGCCGTGGTGGCCGAGATGCACGCCGCCATCAACGCGTTCGCCGCGCTGCCCATCCCCGTGATCGCCGCCGTGCATGGCTGGTGCATTGGCGCGGGCCTGGAACTGATCAGCGCCTGCGACCTCCGCATCGCCAGCGCGGACGCCCGCTTCAGCCTGCCCGAGGTGCGCCTGGGCATCACCGCCGACCTGGGCGGCCTGCAACGCCTCCCGCACCTGATCGGCACCGGACGCACCGCGCACCTCGCCCTGACCGGCGACCCCATTGACGCCGCCACGGCCGAACGCTGGGGCCTGATCACCGAACTGCTGCCTACCCCCGACGCCCTGTTTGGTCGGGCACAGGCGCTGGCCGAGCAGCTGGCCACCCTGCCCCCCCGCGCGGTCGAGGGCACCAAACGCACCCTCCAGGACCGCCTTCCCCACGCGCAGAGCCTCGACCACGCCGTACGCTGGAACGCCCAGCACATGAGCGCCGAGGGCCTCGCGCAGGCCCTGAAGTAGGGCACGAACCGCTGTTCCCTCCGACCCGTAGCCCTTCCGACCCTCAAAGGAGCCTCATCATGAGCCAGAACCCCGGCACCCTCAAGCCCGGCACCGCCGACAGCACCTTCCGCCCCGACCTCCTGCAGGGCAAGCACGCCCTGATCACCGGGGGCGGCAGCGGCATCAACCTCGGGATCGCGCAGAGTTTCGCCGCGCACGGCTGCCGGGTCACCATCCTGGGCCGCAACCTTGAGAAAGCCCAGACGGCCGCGCAGGGCATCACGGACGCGGGCGGGCAGGCCATCGGCGTGAGCGCCGACGTGCGCGACATCGCCGCCCTCCAGGCCGCCGCCGAGCAGGCCGTGAGCACCTTTGGTCCGATCGACATTGTCCTGGCGGGCGCCGCCGGGAACTTCCCCGCCCCGGTGGACGGCATCAGTCCCAACGGCTTCAAGACCGTCGTGGACATTGACCTGCTGGGCACGTACAACACCATCAAGGCCTGCGCGCTGCACCTGACCACCCCCGGCGGGAACGTCCTGAGCATCAGCGCGTACGGCGTGCCCGTGCCCATGCAGGCGCACGTCGTGGCCGCCAAGGCCGGCGTGGACGCCCTGACCCGCACCCTCGCCGTCGAGTGGGGCCTGCGCGGCATCCGCGTGAACGCCATCATTCCCGGCCCGATTGACGGCACCGAGGGCATGGCCCGCCTCGCCCCGGACGAGAAGACCCGCCGCCAGTTCATGAGCACCGTCCCGCTGGGCCGCTTCGGGATCCCGCAGGACATCGCCAACGCCGCCCTATTCCTCGTGAGTGACGCGGCCAGTTACGTCACGGGCGTCATCCTGCCCGTGGACGGCGGCCAGAACATGCTGGGCGGCGCGCCGCAGTACCAGATGTACCAGCAGATGGGCCTCGCCCTGCCGAAGAAAGACTGACCCGGCCGCGAGGGGGGCGCAGGTCGTGAACGTCGCCTGACCCGCTGAGCGTTCTGGCCGATGTGCCCCAGTGCCCGCCCCAGGCAGCATCGGGGCATGCGCCTGCTGAGCCTTCGGGACCGTCCCTTCCACCGAATCCGGTTCCTGAACGCCGCGAAATGGGGCGGGACGGAGACCGGGCACCTGCCGTTCCTGCGCGGTCAGGTGGACGCCCTGCCGAACGGGCTGGACGCCATGCTCCTGACCGGTGACCTGCAGGGCGTGGTGCAGGACTGGAGCGAGTCGCGCCTGCTGGGCCTGGAGGTCGTGACCGCCCTGGCCGCGCTGGCCGCCGAGGGTCGCGTGCCCCCTCCGGACAGGACAGGCGTCCTGCTCGCCGGTGACCTGTACGCCGCGCCCGGCGGGGACGTGCGGGGTGCGACCGGAAACGTCGCGCCGGTGTGGGCGGCCTTCGCGGGTGCGTTCGCGTGGGTGGCGGGCGTGCAGGGCAACCACGACACGTTCGACCCGCACCCGGACACGCTGGCGGGAGCGCACCTGCTGGACGTACTGGGCGTGACGCTGTCCGGCCTGCATGTCGTGGGGGTGGGCGGGGTGATCGGGGACCCGGCGCGGCCCATCCGGCGGACCGAGGCGGACTATCTGGCGGGTGTGACGCTGACGCTGGAGCACTGCCCGGACGTGCTGCTGCTCCATCAGGCGCCCGAGATGAGCGCGTCCCAGCAGGGCGACGAGGCCCTGAGCCGTGTGCTGCGCGCCTCTCCCCCACCGCTGACCGTCTGCGGGCACGTCCACTGGGCTGAGCCGCTGGACCGTCTACCCGG
This sequence comes from Deinococcus radiotolerans, assembly GCF_014647435.1. Classification (NCBI taxonomy): domain Bacteria; kingdom Thermotogati; phylum Deinococcota; class Deinococci; order Deinococcales; family Deinococcaceae; genus Deinococcus; species Deinococcus radiotolerans. The sequence continues at coordinate 21,158 of NZ_BMPE01000010.1, forward strand.
TGGCGAGGCCGTGCTGAATGTTGATAAGCGCGTCGTCGTTCTGACGACCTGAGCGTCCCGAACCTGCCTGGGGCCGCTACGCTGCGGGCATGCCTGTTGCCGCGCCGCCCGTTCACCAGCACCTCTCGGACGTCCGGGGGGCGGCGCTGCTGGCGCTGCCGGACTGGTCGGGGGTGCGGCGCGTGAATCTGGATGGGCTGGGCCTGGGCGAGGTCCCAGAGCGGCAGATCGCGCTGGACGTGATGGCCTTCAGCGTGTATGACAATGCCCTGACGGTGGTGCCGGACTGGGTGTGGACGCGCCCGGAGTTGCGGACGCTGAACCTGTCCGCGAACCGCTTCCCGGCGTTGCCAGACGCGCTGGGTAACCTGCGCGAGTTGCACATGCTGGATCTGGGCCACAACGAACTGGTGGCCCTGCCGGATGCCTTCCGGGGTCTGGGTCAGCTGCGGTTTCTGTACCTGAGCCACAACCGCCTGACCACCCTGCCGGAGTCCATGCGGCACCTGGGCGCGCTGACGTACCTGAACGTCACGGACAACGCCCTGACGCACCTGCCGGAGTGGCTGGGCGAATTACGCGCCCTGACGGAACTGCGGCTGTACGGCAATCCGCTTGAGGCTCTGCAGGACAGCGTCGGGACACTGGGGGCGCTGCGGGAACTGCACGTCATGAACACCCGCCTGACCCGGCTGCCGGACCGTCTGGGCGGGTGCGGGGCGCTGGAAGTGCTGGACCTTCAGGGCAACGCGTTGACGGCGCTGCCGGACACCCTGGGGCAGCTGGCGCGCCTGACCATGCTGAATCTGCGCTTCAATGCGCTGACGCACATTCCGGACGCGCTGGAGAACCTGACGGCGCTGCACACCCTGGACCTGCGTGCCAATGGGCTGTCCACTCTGCCCGGGGGGCTGGCGCGCCTGCCGAACCTACGGAAACTCGACCTGCGCTGGAACTGCATTGAGCAGCTGCCCCGCGCGTTCGACGCCCTGATCGCGCGGGGATGTCAGATCTACCTGTAGTCAGCGGGGTTCACTTGCACAGGTCAGTGGTGCAGATGTCCACCGCGGCGTAGTCGCGCCCCTGCTGCACCACGAGTTTCAGCGTGACCTGTCCGTTCTCGTACGCGTAGCTGTCGCCGGTGGTGCTGGCCAGCGCGCTGGGGCTGACTTTCTTCAGGAGGTTGCGGTTGTCGATCCACCAGTCGCGGTACAGGCGGGGTTCGGCCGCGGCGGGCAGGGTGACGGTGACGGTGTCGCCGGGCTGGCGGTTCTGGAGGCCGAGGCGCAGGTGGGCGCTGGCGGCGCTGGGCGTCAGGGTGTACGCGTCCCCGAGGCGGGCGCTGGTGCTGAAGCTGGTGTACGTGCTGGGCGTGCCGGTCAGTTGCAGGCTGCCGTTGGGGCCGGTGACGTTGACGGGGGCGAGGGTGCCGCCGTTGACGTCCTGAAGCCACAGGCGGCCGTACGTGCCGGGGCAGGTGCTGGCGTTCCAGCTGGCGTTGATGGTGCAGTCCGGCGCGCCTTTCAGCAGGGGACTGGCGGTGACGGTCAGCCCGGCCTTGCCGGTGACGCTGCCGTCGGTGTCAAGGAAGGTGGCGGCCTTGTCGCCGTCCTTGTCAGCCTGCGCGTCCGGGAAGTACACGCGGGCACTGGCGTCAGCCCAGCGGAGGTTCAGCGCGTTGTTGGTGGGGACCAGTGAGAAGGCGTTCTTCGTGAGGTACCCGAGGCCGCTGGCCTGCCGGGTCGCGTCGGGCGTGAAGCCGGCCAGGGCCGCGCCGTCAATGGTGACGTGCCCGTCGTAGAACTGGTAGCCGCGGATGGGGAAAGACGCGTCCCAGGGGCGCGGCAGGGCGCGGCCGCCGGTACCGGTGGGTTCCCAGCTGTCGGGCTGGCCGACGTTGGGCGTCTCGCCGATCAGGGCGCCGCCCCTGAGGGTGCTGGCGTCGCTGGCGAAGGTGGCGCCCACGCCGTTGTCGGCGAGGATGGCGTTCAGCAAGATGTGGCTCCGGCCGCGCAGCCACACGCCGTGATCGCGGTTCTTGTACGCCGTGAAGGTGCTGAGGGTGGCGGTGACGGGGGCGCTTTTGGGGTCGCTGGGCGTGGTGACGGGCGCGTAATACGTGACTTCGGTGGTGCCGTCGGCTTTCGGGCCGTTGTCGAGGTTCAGGCCGCGGTCGGTGCTGTGGGCCACGTTGCCGCTGAACGCCCCCAGGGGCGTGCGGCGGTTCCAGATGTCGGTCTTCGTGGCGGCTAGGCCGGTGGGGTGCTCGGGGAACGCGAGCCAGAAGCCGGTGCCGTCCACGCCAGCAGCCACATTGTTCTGGACGGTGTTGGCGGGGTGGGTGATCCAGTACGCGGCGGGGCGTTTGTCGCTGCCGAGCAGGGGCGTCTGGCCCTGTTTGCTGTCGGGAGCCTTGACGCGCGTGACGAGGTTCCCGCTGAGGGTGTTGCCGGTCTCGTCGCCGTCTTCCAGGAAGATGCAGTGGCCGATGTTGTCGAAGGTGACGTTGTCCTGCACGCGCAGGTCCGAGGTGCCGTGGATGACCACGCAGCGGTTGTAGGAGGCGTGCACGCTGCTGCCGCGCAGGTAGGAGCTGGGAGCGCTGCCCAGCTGGTGGAAATGCACGGGGTAGCGGCGCAGGGTGTTGAGCTGCCCGACGCGGGTGAATTCCGCGCCCTCGATGCGGGCCGCGCTGGCGCCCATGATCATGACGTGGGCGCCCAGGCTGGTCTGCGCGGCGTCGTCGGTGGCGGCCACGACGACGTTGCGGGTCAGGAGGCCCACCTCAGCGCGTTCGTTCACGCTGAGGCCCGCGACGGTGATCGGGGCGCCCCAGTGCGTGGACTTCAGCGGGGCGGCCAGGGTGACGGTGCTGCCGCTGACGCGCTGCACGGTGACCTGCTCGGTCTGGTTCGGGTTGAAGTCCGTGCTGGTCAGCGTGAGGCTGTCGCCCGGCTGCCAGTCGGGCGCGCGCTCCAGGGTCAGGGTGCTGCTGCCGCGCGTGGCGGTGGCGTTCAGGCGCGTCCAGGCGAGGCGGGGTTGCCCGTGGAGTTCCAGGGTGCCGTCCATGACGCCCACCACGCGGTCGCCCATACCCATGATGTTCTCGCCGGGGGTCCTGTCGGTCAGGAGGATCTCGGCGTGGTGCGTGAAGGGTTTGTCCTCGCGGCCCACGCGGAGTTCGCCGTGCACCATGATCCACTCGGCGCGCAGGGTGCGGTCGGCGCGGTCGTCAAATTCCAGGGCGCTGCCGGCGGGGATGGTCAGGCCGGCCAGGTCAGGCGGGGTGGTGTCGAGCAGCACGCGTTTCCCGGCGGGGAGGGTGACCTGCTGCCCGGCGGCGGGCAGGGTGCCGCCCCAGGTGGCGGGGTCGGTCCAGCTGACGGTGCTCAGCGCAGGTGCCGGGGCGGGTGTGGGCGCCGGGGTGGGGGTGGTGGAGGGCGGCGTGGTGGGGCTGGTGCCGCTGGATCCGGAGCCGCAGGCAGTCAGGAGCGCAGTGAGGAGAAGGACGGATGCAGAGCGGCGCACGGGCATGAAGGAATGATAAACGCCGGGTCAGCAAGCTGACGTGAAGGACTTCGCACTGCTCCCACGGACCAGTCAGGCCAGTGCCGCTGCACCGAAAGAGCGTTGAGCACGTCATTTCTGCCTACACCCTGCCCACGGAGTATCAGACGGACAACAACCTCAACAGACTCAATTCACTTTTTCATAGTTTTCATAATAGATTTTTGGATTATGAGCCAAGCAAGAGGTTGCACCATAGGAGGCATCCCATGACCCGACTCAACGACCACAACATCATCCTCGACACCGACAGCTACAAGAGCAGCCACTTCCTGCAATACCCGAAAGGCACCACCCGCCTCTTCAGCTACCTGGAAAGTCGCGGTGGCAAGTACCCGCAGACGCGCTTCTTCGGCCTCCAGTACATCCTGGACCGCTACCTGACCACCCGCGTCACCGCCGAGATGGTCGAGGAAGCCCGCGCCCTGATCGAAGCGCACGGCGAACCCTTCCCCTACGACGGCTGGATGCGGGTCGTGAACGTTCACGGCGGCAGGCTGCCCCTGGAAGTCCGCGCCGTGCCCGAAGGCACCCTGGTGCCCATCCACAACGTCCTCCTGAGCTGCACGAACACCGACCCCGAACTCCCCTGGCTGGTCGGCTGGTTCGAGACGATGCTGATGCGCGTCTGGTACCCCACCACCGTCGCCACGCAGAGCTGGCACATCCGCGAGATCATCCGCGCCGCCCTCGAAAAAACCAGCGACCGCGCCGCAGAGGAACTCCCGTTCAAACTGCACGACTTCGGCAGCCGCGGCGTCAGCAGCCGCGAGAGCGCCGGCATCGGCGGCCTCGCCCACCTCATCAACTTCCAGGGCAGCGACACTCTCGAAGCCCTGCGCGTCGCCCGCAACCACTACGGCGCCGACATCGCCGCGTTCAGCATCCCCGCCGCCGAACACAGCACCATCACCAGCTGGGGCAAGGAACACGAGGTCGACGCGTACCGCAACATGATCACGCAGTTCAGCCGCCCCGGCAGCATCTACGCCGTCGTCAGCGACAGCTACGACCTCAAGAACGCCATCAACACCCTCTGGGGCGAGGAACTCAAGGCCGAAGTCATCGCCTCGGGCGGCACCCTGGTCGTCCGGCCCGACAGCGGCGAACCGCCCGCCATGGTCCGCCTCTCCGTGAACGCCCTGGCCGCCAAGTACGGCACCACCACCAACAGCAAGGGCTACAAGGTCCTGAACCACGTCCGCGTCATCCAGGGCGACGGCATCGACGAGGACACCATCCGCCAGATCCTCGGGAACCTCGACGTGGACGGCTACAGCGCCGAGAACGTCTCCTTCGGCATGGGCGGCGCCCTGCTTCAGAAAGTCGACCGCGACACCCAGCGCTTCGCGTACAAGGCCAGCGCCGGCCAGATCGACGGCGCGTACCGCGGCATCTACAAAGATCCCGTCACCGACCCCGGCAAACGCAGCAAGGACGGCGTCCTCGACCTCGTGCAGGAAGGCGGGCGCATGGTCACCAGGGCGTACAAGACCTTCGACACCGACTTCCCCGGCAGCCTCATGCGCACCGTGTACAAAGACGGCGAACTGATCGTCCGCGACACGCTGGAGACCATCCGGGTGCGGGGATGAGCATCAGCGACATCCAGATCGAGCTCCGCGACATCAAACCTGATCTGGTCGCCGCGTGGAGACGCCACTTCCATGACTGCCCCTCCGTGACCGTTTCTGAAGGTGACATCTTCGGGCGTACCGCCGACGTGATCGTCAGCCCGGCGAACAGCTTCGGGTTTATGGACGGCGGAATTGATCTGGCGTACAGCAACCATTTTGGCTGGCAGCTATCCGAAGCCCTTCAGGACCTCATCCTGGAGCGGCACGACGGTGAACTTCCCGTAGGGCAGGCGGAACTCCTTCCGACAGGTCACCGTGACATTCCTTGGATGATCAGCGCCCCGACCATGCGCGTACCGTCCGTGATCCTACACACCCCGAACGCCTACCTCGCCTTCCGAGCCGCCCTGCGCGCTGTCCGGCACCACAATGCGACCCACCCCGTACCCATCCGCAGTCTTCTCTGCCCCGGCCTAGGCACGGCTATTGGTCGGCTGCCCTCTGAGGTCTGCGCCAAGCAGATGCGCGCGGCGTTCGACGCCGTCGTTATGGGGAATAAACCCAGGTTCGAACACTTCAGCGACGCCGTCGGCTGGCACACACAGATGATTCGAGACGATCTATGAACTTGACAGGCGTCCGCTTCGACCTTCGTGATCGCACTCCAGAGGTCGTGGACGCCTGGGCGGCGCATTTCGCGGGTGTGGATCAGGTGCGCGTGCAGTTGGGCGACATCTTCCAGGATGAGGCGGACGCCCTGGTCAGCCCGGCGAACAGTTTCGGGTTCATGGATGGCGGAATTGATCTGGCGTTCAGTGAGCAGTTCGGGTGGGACTTGCAGGCGCGTGTGCAGGAGCGCATCCGCCGGGACTTCTACGGGGAGCTGCTGGTCGGGCAGGCGTTCGTCGTGGCGACGCTGGACGCGGTGTGGCCGCACCTGATCTGCGCGCCGACCATGCGCGTCCCGGCGGACGTGTCCGGCACGCCGAATGCGTTCCTGGCGTTTCGGGCGGCGCTGCTGGCAGTGCAGGCGCACAACGCGTCGGGCGGGTCACCCATCCGGCGGGTGGCGTGTCCGGGACTGGGGACCGCGATTGGCCGCATCGCGCCGGATGTGTGTGCCCGGCAGATGCGCGCCGCGTACGACGCGGTGGTGCTGGGCCGCACGCCGCAGCTGCCCACACTGCAGGACGCGAAGCTCTGGCACGTGCGGCTGACCCGCGCGGACCTCTGAACGGCAGCAGCCCCTAGCGTTGGCCGGGGGCTGCTGCTCTGTTTACTCGTCGTCCTCTTCGGGAAGGTCGGCGCCTAGCGTGTCGGGGACGGGTGGGGTGTTGCGGTTCTTACCTATCTCGCGGACGCGACCGCTGAAGCGGGTGCGGATGTCCTCGTAGACGGGGTGGGCGCGGATATCGCCGGGCCGTCCGGGAGTCACCCTGGCGTCCTGCGGGGGGGCTTTCGCCTCCTGCGGGGCGGGCGTGGGGGCCGGGGTGGGTTTCGGGGCGGGGCGGGGGACGCTGAGATCCGCGAAGGGCATGTCCTCCTCGGGTGGCAGGTCGCCCAGCAGGTCGGGGCCGCCGAAGGCGTTCCAGTCGGGTTCCTCTGTGATGACCTCGCCCAGGTAGAGGTTGCGTTCACTGCGGGGGGGCGGCCCGGCGTCACGGGGGGTGCTGGCGGGCTGCGCGGCGGGCGTGTCGTCCCAGGGGCCGGGGTCGAGGTCGGCCAGCGGGGCGGGCGCGGCGTCGTCCGGGCTGGTGGGGGGCACGCGCCGTTCGGGGAGGGGTGGGGGCAGGGTGGCGACGCTGGCGCGTGGGGGCGGCGCGGCCTGGGTGTGCGCGGTGGCCTGCGGCTGTTGCGCCTGCATGGGCTGCATCGGGGTGGCCTGGGCCTGCGGCGGGTCAATGGAGGCGAAGTCCGGGCCGCGCGTGCTCGCGGGGCGGCGGGGGGCACTGCGGGTCGGGTCGAACGGCGCGACGTCCGGCGCGGCCCCGTGGTCCGGCGCGGGCTCGCGGACGGGAGGTGCGGCGCGGGCCGGGGCTGGGGCGGGTGGGGTGGGGTCGGGCGTGGGGGCTGGCACGCTGCCTGCCTGTCCCCCACCACCCTGACCCCCGCCGAGGTTCACGCGGCGGCTGCCTTCCGGCGCGATCAGTTCGAACGTGACCGGGCCGAACACGCTCAGGACGATCTTGGCGATGTCGTCGAATTTCGCGGCGACCTGCTTGGCGTGGAAGGCGTTGCGGTCGTCGTACCCGAGGCTGACGTAGCCGGGTTCGGCGTGCTGCCGGGCGGGTTTCAGGAACGCGCGCAGCTGCATGCTGGCCTGCCGGGTCACGTCCGCCCAGCTGCCCCCCGTCGGGACGGGGACGGGCTGCGCGGGGTCGGGGCTGGCGGCGCGCGGGCCGGGGCCTGCACCAGCCGGGGCGGCGGGGGCACGGCGAGATTCAGCGGTCGGGCCAGCCTGAGCGGCGGGCGGATTGGCGCGTAGCGTGGCGAGTTCCTTCTCCAGGCGGTTCAGGCGCTGCGCGAGGTCGGCCGGGAGGGCGGCCCCCGCGCCCGCGCTGGCCGGGGCGCTGCCACCGGTCACGGTGTCGGCGGCGAGCAGGGCGTGCGTCAGGGCCAGTTCGAGGCTCTGCTGGTCGGCCGCGCGGGCAAAGCGGGATTCCTGCTCGTCCAGCGCCGCCTGGAGTTTCAGCAGGCGGGGAATGTCCGCGCCGTCCAAACGACCGTCGGGGTTCAGGCCCAGTTCGGCGTGCAGGGCCGCGCCCAGCGCCGCCACCAGGCCCTCGACGACCGTGCGGGCCGCGAAGCCGTCGCGGTACAGGTGCCCCGCGCCACTCAGGGCCGCGCCCGCGTCGCCGCTCACCAGGGCGGCGGCGATGCCGCGCACGCGCTCGCCGGGTGGGAGGCCCAGCGCCTCCTCCACGCCCGCACGGGTCACGGCGGTGCCGGCGGCCAGCATGCGTTCCAGCAGGCTCTCGCCGTCACGCATGGCGCCGTCGGCCAGCCGCCCGATGAGTTGCAGGGCATCGCCCTCGGCCCGCACACCCTCACGCTGGGCGAGTCCGGCGAGTTTCCCGGCGATCTCCTCCGGGGTCAGGCGGCGGAAGCGGTAGTGCTGGCAGCGCGAGAGGATCGTGGGGATGATCTTTTCGGGTTCGGTGGTCGCCAGGATGAAGATGACGTGGCCGGGTGGTTCCTCCAGCGTCTTCAGGAGGGCGTTGAACGCGGCGCGGCTCATCATGTGCGCCTCGTCCAGGATGTAGATCTTCTTCCCGCCGCGCATGGCCGCCAGCCCGACTTTCTCGCGCAGGTCGCGGACGTCGTCCACGCTGTTGTTGCTGGCCGCGTCGATCTCCATGACGTCCGGGTGCGACCCGGCGCGGACGCTCAGGCACGACTCGCACTCCCCGCAGGGCTTCGGCATCGGGCCGGTGCAGTTGGCAGTCATGGCGATCAGGCGGGCGGTGGTGGTCTTCCCCACCCCGCGCGGCCCGCTGAACAGGTACGCGTGCCCCACGCGGCCCTGCTCCAACGCGGCCTTCAGGACGTCCTTGACGTGCTCCTGCCCGACCACGTCCTCCCACCGCACCGGGCGGGCCCGCTGGTAGATGGCACTCACGCGCGCCCCCAGGCGGCGCGGCGCAGGAGCGGCTCGAACGCTGAACCACGCGGCCTCTCGCCGCTCAACCCGACCTCATCCCTGCACGCACGCCGCTTCACCTCACCATTCTAGAGCCCAGGCGGGAAGCGGCGCGGTGACGGGAGGCAGAGTTGATGGGTGACGGAGAGCAGCCCCCTTCCATCACCCATCAACTTTCATCCATCACCCCTTCCGCAGTGGCAGGTAGCGGGGTTCCCAGGCGCGGGCCCGGATGACCTGTTCGAGTTCGTCCCTGGTCATGTTGCGGATGCGGCGTTCGGCGCACACGCCGTCGCGGATGGATTGCAGGGCGACGTTCACGGCCACCTGGATGCTCAGTTCGCGCAGGTCGCTGATGGGGGGGTACACGCGCTCGCCGTATTGCGCGGTGAATTCGGCCAGGGTGCGGGCGGCTTCCATGACCATGGTGTCGGTGATCTCGCGGGCGCGGCTGGCGATCGCGCCGAAGCCCAGGCCCGGGAAGATGAACGCGTTGTTGCCCTGCCCGATGGGGTGGCGCTGCCCGCCGTACTCCACGTCCGGGAAGGGGCTGCCGGACGCGACGATGGCGCCGCCGTGCGTCCAGTGGATCACGTCGGCGGGGCGGGCCTCGACGTGGCTGCTGGGGTTGCTGAGCGGGAACACGATGGGACGTGGGGTGTTGACCAGCATCGCCTCGATGCTCTCCTGGCGGAACAGGCCGGGCACGCCGGTGAAGCCCAGCAGCGCCGTGGCCCGCGCGTTCACGAGGACGTCGTGCATGCTGGGATACTCGCCCTCGTACGTCCAGCCCGCGAGGTCCTCGGGGCGGCGCACGAAGCTCAGCTGCTGTTCCTCCAGGTCCGGCTGGCCGTGCATGAGCAGGCCGTGGCGGTCCACGACGAACACGCGGGCGTTCGCGTCAGCAAAGCTCAGGCCGCCCCAGGTCATCAGGCCCTGCCGGATCGCCATGGCCACGCCGATCCCGGCGGCGCCCGCGCCGACGATCACGAACACCTGATCCTCCAGCCGCTCACCCTTGATCTGCGCGGCGCGCATCAGGCCCGCCAGCGCCATGGCGCCCGTGCCCTGGATGTCGTCGTTGAAGCTGGGCACCACCCGGCGGTAGCGTTCCAGCACGCGGAAGGCGGTGCCGCGGCTGAAGTCCTCCCACTGGATGATCGCCTTCGGGTAGCGGTGCGACACGGCCTCTACGAACGCGTCCAGGAACTCGTCGTACTCGGCACCGGTCAGGCGCTGGTGGTGCACGCCCAGGTACAGCGGATCGTCGATCAGGTCCTGACGGTTCGTGCCGACGTCCAGTTCCACGGGCAGGGTCTTGTCCGGGCCGACGCCCCCGGCGGCGGTGTACAGGGACAGCTTGCCGATACTGATCGCCATGCCCCCGAAGCCCTGGTCGCCGATGCCCAGGATGGCGCTGCTGTCGGTCGCGACGATCATGCGGACGTCGTTCACGGTGACGTTCTCCAGCATGTCGTCCACCCGGTCGATGTCGCCGGTGCTGACCGTGAACCCGCGCGGGTAGCGGTAGTTGCTGGAGTAGTTCCGGACCGCCTCGCCCACGGTGGGCGTGTAGATGATCGGCAGCATCTCCTCAAGGTGATCTTCGAGGATCGCGTAGAACAGTACCTCGTTGCGGTCCTGCAGAGCGCGCAGGTACTCGTGTTTTTCCAGGTCGGAGTTGCACTTCAGGTAGCGCAGGTACGTGCGTTCCTTCTGCTCCTCGAAGGTGCTGGTGTGGGGCGGCACGAGGCCCTCGAGGTCCAGTTCGCGCCGCTCCTGCGGGGTGAACGCGGTGGTCTTGTTCAGCAGGGGGTTTTGCAGCAGGGCGAGGCCCGTCACGTTCACGCGGATGAAGCGCTGACCGGACTCATCGCGCTGCACGTCGTAGTACCGGGACACGGGAAGAGATTTCGGCATGACGCTCCAGCATAGCCGGCACGCGCTGCACTCGGTCCAGGAACACGGCGCACGAAACGCACGCCACCGCCCAGGCAGGCGCTCAGCTCAGTTCAGGCCATGAACAGAAGGGGGAAATGGACCAGGGTTCCTTCTGTCACTCCTTGACCTTCTCAGCCCAGCGCTGCCGCAGCGTGTCGAATCCGGCGTCGATCCGCGCCTGCGCCAGGACCATCTGGGTGGTGCTCCCAAATCCGATCTCGTCGCCGAGTTCGTTCACGGCGCGCATCCGGGCGACGATGCGCCGGCCCTCCAGCCGGTCGAAGGTGGCGGTCACGGTGACGGTCATGCCGGGCAGCGCGCTGGCCGTGTGGGTGACGTCCACCTGCGTCCCGATGCCACCCTCGCCGGCCTCCAGGAAGGGCAGGATGATCTTGCGCCCGGCCTCCTCGAAGTGCTTGGCCATCCAGTACGTGGCGTACACGGGGTGCAGGCGGCCCAGCTCGCCAAAGTCGACGGTCATGTCGTCGGTGACGGTCACGGTCAGGGTCTGCGTGAAGCCTTCCGGGATGGCGTGCATGACGGGCAGGCTAGCAGGGCGGGGCCAGTATGGGAAAAGCGTGAATCCCGCTCCTGCGGACACCTGCGCCCCGCGTCTTTAGACTGCCGGGATGAGGCTCAAGCCTGCTGACCTGTTCACCCTGCTGCGCGAGGCGTTCCTGGCCTTCGGGCAGGACAAGGCCCCGCGCCTGGCCGCCGCGATCGCGTACTACGCCATGTTCAGCATCGCGCCGCTGCTGCTGCTGGCCGTGGCGGTCGCCGGGCGGTTCCTGACCGACTCGGCGGTGCTGGATCAGCTGTTCGGCCCGGCGGGGCTGGTGTCGCAGAACCTGGGCACCGACACGGCCGAGTTCCTGCGCGGCCTGATCAAACCCGACAGCCTCCTGAAGGGGAGCCTCGTGGCGACCATCGCGGCGTTCGTGACGCTGTTCATGGGCGCCACGGGCCTGTTCGTGCAGGTGCAGGACGCCCTGAACTCCATGTGGGGCGCGGACCCGGCCCCGCCGCAGGGCATCGTGAACATCCTGTGGACGCGCGTGAAGTCCTTCCTGATGATTATCGCCATCGGGCTGCTGCTGATCGTGTTCTTGGGCCTGAACACGTACCTGTCCGCGATCGCGCAGCGGCTGGGCGACACCATCGGCGCGGGCGCGTTCCTGGTGCGGCTGGGCACGGCGCTGCTGTCCACGCTGTTCCTCGCGCCGGTCTTCGCGGGCGTGTACAAGGTGCTGCCCGACGTGAAACTCCAGTGGCACGAGGTGTGGGTGGGCGGCTTCTTCACGTCCACGCTGTTCACGCTGGGCCAGCTGGGCATCGGCCTGTACCTGGGTCAGGCGGCGCCCGGCAGCGCCTTCGGGGCCGCCGCGACCCTGATCGTGCTGCTGCTGTGGATTTACTACTCCGCGATGATCTTCTTCTTCGGCGCCGAGGTGACCTGGGTGTACTCGCAGAAGTTCGGCACGCACGCCGGGGGCGCCGCGAACACCGCGAAGAAGGAGGCGCTGGCCGCGCAGGGCGTGGACATCGACCCCACCGAGAGCGCCCAGGAACGCGACGCGAAAAACGCCGCCGGGCGGCCCGCGCAGGACGCGCGGGGCCGGGTGCTGGGCGTTCAGATGCCGAGGTTGCCGCGCGTGCTCAGGCAGGTGCCGCGCCGCGACGAGGGCCGCGTGCTCCCCACCGTCCGCGCCGCCCTCTGGAACGCCCTGACCGCCGTCCTCGCCGTGCCCGCTGTGATCGTGCTGCGACTGCTGGGCATCACGGGTGGCCGCCGGAAGTAAGGTCCCAGCGCGCGGGGCGGAGGTGGGTCACGGCCTCCGCCCCGCGTCTGTTCACACGCTCAGTTCAGCGTCGCGGGGAACGGCAGGGTGCCCTCGTAGATGGCGCGGCCCACGATGGCCCCCTCGATGTGCTCCTCGCGCAGCAGGTGCACGTCGTCGAGGTTCGCGACGCCGCCGCCCACGATCAGCGTGTTCGTCCAGAGACGGCGGACCTGGGCCATCAGGTCGCGGTTCAGGCCGCGCAGCGTGCCGTCGCGGGTGACGTCCGTGAAGATCAGCGTCTCCAGGCCCGCGTCGGCCAGGGTGGGGGTCAGGTCGGCGACCATCACGCCGCTGCCCTGCGCCCAGCCGTGCGTGGCGACCTCCAGCCCGCGCGCGTCCAGGCTGACGACCACGCGTTCCGGGCCGTGCGCGGCGATCAGGTCCCGCACGAGTTCCGGCTGCTTCACGGCGGCGGTGCCGATCACGACGCGGTCCACGCCCAGGCGCAGCAGCTCCTCGGCGGCCTCGCGGCTGCGGATGCCGCCGCCCACCTCGACCGGCACGCCCAGTTCCTGCGTGATCTGCGCGATCACGGCGCGGTTCTCGCCGCGTCCGGTGGCAGCGTCCAGATCCACGAGGTGCACGAGGCCCGCGCCCAGGCCAACCCAGTGCTGGGCGGCGTCCAGGGGGGCGTCGAAGTACACGGTCTCGCGGTCCGGGTCGCCCTCGAACAGGCGCACGGCGCGGCCGGACTGGATGTCCACGCAGGGAATGATGAGCGGCTCTTGCATGGGCCACAGGATACGGGGCCGGCTCGCGTGAGGGACCCTGCGGGGCTACACTGCGCGGGTGCGCGTCGGGATTGTCACTGCGACCTACCTGCCGTCCCGGAACGGGGTGGCGACCAGCACGGCGCTGTTCGCGCGGGGCCTGCGTGAACGCGGGCACGAGGTGCGGATCTTCGCACCCCGCCACCCCCTGATGCCCCCCCACGAGGACGGCGTGTACCGCCTGAACTCGTCCTTCGCGGGCGCGCGGGCGCTGGGCGCCCCGGCGGACTATCCCGTGATGCTCGCGCCGGGCCCACTGCTGACATCTAGACTGCCGCTGCGCGGCCTGGACGTGCTGCACACCATGCACCCGTTCCTGGCGGGCCAGCTGGCCCTGAAGTGGGCGCGGCTGTCGGGGGCGCCCGTGGTGTACACCGCGCACACGCAGTACGACCAGTACCTGCACTACGCGCCCATGCCCAAGCGGGTGGGCCGCGCCGTGCTGCGCCCGCACGTGAGTGCCTTCGCGCGCCGGGTGGACGCGGTGCTCGCGCCGGGCCGCGCGATGGTGGACATGCTGCGCGAGTACGGCTTCCAGGGCCGCGTGGACCTGATGCCGAACCCGGTGGATCTCGCCGCGTTCCGCGCCGCCACCGGCGCGGCGTTCCGCGAGACGTACCATGTGGCGCCGGACGCGCCGCTGGTCGTGTCGCTGGGCCGCCTGGCCCCCGAGAAGAACCTGGACGTCATGCTGCGCGCTTTCGACCGCGCTCGCGCCAGCCGCCCGGACCTGCGCCTGCTGGTCGTCGGGGACGGCCCCAGCCGCGCCGCGCTGGAACTGGGCGCCCCTGAGGGCGTGACCTTCACCGGCCCCGTGCCGTACGCCCGCGTGCCGGAAGCCCTCGCGGCGGCCGACGTGTTCCTCACCGCCAGCACCAGCGAGGTGCTGCCCATGAGCATGATCGAGGCGCTCGCGGCGGGCGCGCCCCTGGTCGCCGCGCAGAGCCCCGCCGCGCTGGACCTGATCGAGGAGGGCGTGAATGGGACCATGCGCGCCGCCACGCCCGACGCCCTGGCAGAAGGCCTGCTGGACACCCTGATGCCCGGTCAGCTGGAACGCCTCCAGGCGGGCGCACGTGCCAGCGCGGGGCAGTACGACCTGAGCACCCGCGCCGCCGCCCTGGAGGCCGTGTACGAGCACGCCCTGCGGCGCAGACGCCGGTAGACCAGCCAGCGCGCCGGGGCTGGGAGAGGTCAACGGGCCTTCTGCCCGCCCCTACGACAACAGGAAGGCCCCAGCAGTGCTGGGGCCTTCTGTGTGGTGCCGAAGATGGGACTTGAACCCACACGCCTTGCGGCGCTAGTCCCTGAAACTAGTGCGTCTACCAATTCCGCCACCTCGGCACACCTTTGGTAATCTCGCCCGCGCTCGGGCGCGTTTCAGGGCTCGCTTACTTTATAGGTGGGTGCCCGAACTGTCAACACCCCTCACCCGGAGGCAGGACCGGGCCGCGCCAGGACACCCTCCACCGGCGCGGCTTCCCGCTGATGTTCAGGCGACGGGTTCGCCGCGTTCACGCAGGCGTTCGGCCAGCTTGCCAGGCTCGAACAGACTGGCGCCCTCGCCGTAGCGGGCTTTCACGGCGCGGTTCAGGAGCCACACGGCGCCCATGACGCCCACGAGGCTGATGATCAGGCCCGGGACGCGCATGACGGCGTTCACCGCGGCAATCTGAGCGTTGAAGTCGTCCGTGCCGAACTTCGCGGTGACCCGCTGGTAGTTCACGACGCTGTTCACGACGCCGCCGATCAGGTCCACCACGGCGAACACGACGGTGCCCTGCACCAGGCCGCGCCTGACGACGGGGTCGCGCATGGCGATCTGGGTGGCGGCGCGGTGCTCGGGGCTCTCGCCGATGCTGGTCGCGTCGATGAACACCCGGAATAAGGGCACGCTGGTGGCCGCGCTGATCAGGAACAGCAGGCCCGTCAGGTACGAGCGGGCGCTGTCCTTAATGGCGTACCAGAAGCCGTCCACGTACCAGAAGGCCAGCGCGCCGCTGAACAGCGCGCCCGCCCCGCCGATCAGCGCGACGGGACTGACGTTGCGGTTCACCAGCAGGTCCCACAGGACGTACGCGACGGGAATCAGCGCGGCCAGCAGGTACGCGCGGACGTTGCCGGTGGTGCCGCCGCCGAACACCTGCTCGGCAATGCTGATGCCGCTGCCCAGAATGTTCGGGCTGAGGATCAGGATCGGGATGACCAGCGTGAAGATCAGGTCCCAGACGGTCTTGGGCACGCGTGGGCGCTTGGCGGGCGTGGGAGTGGGGGCTGCGGTCATGCCGGGCATTCTCGTGCATTCCCGCGTGAGGAGCGGCGGGCGGTGGGGGCGGACCTGACGGGCCGTCCGGTACCCTGGGCGGTGATGCGTGTTCTGGAGGTCTTCACGGTGTTCCTGCGGCTGGGCCTGTCGAGTTTCGGGGGGCCGGTCGCGCACCTGGGTTTCTTCCGCGCGGAATTCGTGCAGCGGCGCGCGTGGCTCAGTGACGCCGAGTACGCGGAGCTGGTGGCGGTGGCGAACTTCCTGCCGGGCCCCAGCAGTTCGCAGGTGGGGCTGGCCGTGGGGCTGCGCCGCGCCGGGTGGGCGGGGGCAGGCGCAGCGTGGCTGGGGTTCACGCTGCCCAGCGCGCTGATCATGGCCCTGCTGGGCACGGCGCTCTTGGCGGGCGCGGCGGACGGCGCGGGGTGGGTGCAGGGCGTGAAGCTGGCGGCGGTGGCTGTCGTGGCGCAGGCGGTGACGGGCATGTGGGGGGTGCTGGTCATGGACCGGGTGCGGGCAGGCCTGGCGCTGGGCGCCGCAGCGGCGCTGCTGGTCCTGCCGGCGTGGTGGCCGGGCGCAGGGGGCTGGGGCACGCTGGGCGTGCTGGGGCTGTGCGCCCTGATCGGCTGGCGCACCCTGACGGCGCCGGTCACGGAGGGGCAGGCGCTGCGCGTGTCGGTGTCGCGCCGGGCGGGAGCGGCGCTGCTGAGCCTGTGCGCGGCGCTGGCGGTGATCTTCGCGGCGCTGTCCGGTCTGGGAGGCGGGTGGGCGCTGCTGTGGGCCACCTTCCGGGCGGGCGCGCTGGTGTTCGGCGGGGGGCACGTGGTCCTGCCGCTGCTGGAACCTGCGTTCGTGCCTAACCTGCTGCCGCATGGGGCGTTTGTGGCCGGGTACGGCGCGGCGAACGCCATGCCGGGTCCGCTGTTCACGTTCGCGTCGTACCTGGGCGCGGCCAGTGCACCCCCACTGGGGCTGGGCGCGGGCGTGGGCGCCGCGCTGGGCACGCTGGGCATCTTCCTGCCGGGCGCGCTGCTGATGCTGGGCGCCCTGCCGTTCTGGTCCGCGCTGAGTGGCCGCGCGGGCGCCCGCGCGGCCCTGGCGGGCGTGAACGCGGGCGTGGTGGGCCTCCTGCTGGCGGCGCTGTACACGCCGGTGTTCACGGGCGCGGTGCGCGGCCCGGCAGACGTGGCGGCCGCACTGGTCGCGTACGCGGCCCTGACGGCGGGGCGGGTGCCCGCGTGGGTGGTCGTGCCGGTCAGCGCGGCGCTGGGCCTCGTGCTGGCCTGAGCCGCTCAGGGGCGGCGGAACCTACTCCAACACGAAGCGGACGCTCTCCTCGAAGGTCACGCGGGCTACGTCCATACGCGGCAGGACGGCGTTGCGCCGCCACGGCATCCACTCGGTCTGACCCTGGGCGCTGCGCAGGAACCCACGCAGGCCCACCTCCACGTACCGGGCGTCCTGGCCAAGCAGGGCGGCCAGTCCAGCCCGCACGGCGTCCGGGTCGCTCAGCGGCCCGGTCAGGCGCGCGGACGGCACGCCCGGCGCCTCCTCTGGCGTGCTGGGCACCTGCCCGGTGGGACTCTGGCCGGTGGGGTTGGGGTGCGGGCGGTACAGGTCCACCGTGAAGCCCGGCAGCGCCAGCAACGCCGCGCGGGCCTGCGCTTCCGGCAGCGGGCGGGTGAAGGTGACGTGCAGGTCCAGCTCGAAGCCCCGCGTGCCCTTGTCCGTGCGAGAGGTCGGGGCGGTCACGGCTGCGCGCTCCGTTCCAGGGCCTTGCGGTGCTGGTACAGGTGCGCGGCGACCATGCGCGTCCAGTCCAGGGCGTCCAGCTCCCCGAAGAAGGGATGCCAGAGGGTGCGGCCCGGCGTGGCGCGCAGCCCGGCGGCGACGTTCAGGAAGCCCGCGCGGCTCTGCGCCCAGGCGGCGTCCAGGTCCTCCCAGGCGAGACCCGTCTCACTGGGTCGGCTGTGGGGCGGGGCGATGCGGCGCCCGTCCGGCGTGAGCTCCCCGGGGATCTGCGGCGTGGGGCGCAGGTCGCGCTCGGACAGCAGCAGGCCCACCGCCCGCCCGATGGTGTCGTTGATTTTCATGACGTGCTCGGCTTCCTGCGCGGGGCTCCAGTCACGGCCGGGTTGCGTCTGCGTCCAGTCGCCCTGACGGGTGCGCAGGTGCGCCTCGAACAGGTCGAGTTCGCGGTCCAGGCGGGCGCGGACGTCGTCCGGGCCTGCGCCCATCACGGCCAGCGCGGCAGGGTCATGCAGGGATGTGGTCATGCGGGCAGTGTACGCCGCGTGGCGGGCGCAGTCAGCCCTGCCTCCACCCGGCCCACACGCCCAGCAGGCCCGCGCCCGCGACGCCGCAGCGCGCCCGGAACGGCCACCCGGCGGGCGTGCTCCAGCGGCTCAGAGGGTCGGTGGGGCCGTAGGCGTCGGGGTCACGGTCCTGCGCGGCCAGCCCGGCAGTGACGCAGTTCCGCACGGCCTGCGCGCGGAAGCCTCGACCGGTCAGGGCGCTCAGGAACGCGGCGGCCTCACGGGTCTGTGCGTCGCTCAGGCGCGTGCCGCGCGGCGCGCCGGGACGCAGCAGCCGAGCGCCGCTGACCTGACCTCCGGGATGCACGTCCACCTCCAGCCGCCAGCCGGTCGCGGTGCGGTAGGTGCGCTGCTGGCCGTCATGCCAGCCCATGGTGTCCGGCGTGTTCACGCGGACGGTCTGGAGGGTGCAACCCAGCGCCCGGCACAGCGGCGTGGCAGCCACGTCCACCGCGCGGCCGACCCAGGCAGGTTCCGCCGCCCCTCCAGCCTGCGCGGGCGTGAGCAGGAGCAGCGGCAGCAGGGCGGCGCGCAGGACCTTCAGACCGGCAGCCTTCATCCCGGCAGGGTAGCGGGCACGCATGAGGAGGGGGGCCGCAGGTCAGCGCGGCCCCCCTCTGCCCCGTTCCTGATGTCAGCGGACGGGCTGACCCAGAACGGCCTTACCGCCCAGGTACGGGCGCAGCGCCTCGGGGACGTGGATGGTCCCGTCGGCCCGCTGGTGGTTTTCCAGCAGCGGCACGAGGATGCGCGGCGTGGCGATCCCGGTGTTGTTCAGGGTGTGCGCGTACACCAGCTTGCCGTGCTCGTCGCGGTAGCGCAGGCCGGTGCGGCGCGCCTGCCAGTCGCCCAGGTAAGAGCAGGAGTGCGTCTCGCGGTACTTGGCTTCGCTGGGCACCCAGGTCTCGATGTCGTACATCAGGACCTTGCCCGCGCCCATGTCGCCCGTGCAGTTCTGCACGACCCGGTACGGCAGTTCCAGCGCCTGCAGGATCGCCTCGGCGTTGCCGAGCAGGGTCTCGAACCACTTCAGGCCCTCCTGCTCGTCGGCGCGGCAGATGACGTACTGCTCGACCTTGCGGAACTCGTGCACGCGGATCAGGCCGCGCACGTCCCGCCCGGCGCTCCCGGCCTCGCGGCGGAACGCGCCGCTGATCGCGGAGAACGCCATCGGGAGCTGATCGGCGCTCAGCTGCTCCCCGGCATACAGGCTGTTCACGGGCACCTCGGCGGTCCCGGCCAGCATCAGCTCGTCGCCCTCGAGCTTGTACACGCTCTCCTCGTCGCCGGGGAAGTGCCCGGAGTTCACGAGGGTCTCGGGGCGCACCAGCGCAGTCGTGCTCAGCGGCGTGAAACCCCGACCCGCCAGGAAGCTCATGGCGAACATCTGCACGGCCATCTCCAGCAGCGCGCCCTCACCCTTCAGGAGGTAGCTGCGGCTGCCGGACACGCGCGCCACCCGCTCGAAGTCGCTCCAGCCCTGCCCCTCCAGCAGGTCGACCTGATCGCGCGGCGTGAAATCGAACGCGGGGAGCGTCCCTTCACGGCGCAGCTCGACGTTTTCGCTGTCGTCCCGCCCGACCGGCACCGAGGCGTGCGGGATGTTCGGGACGCGCAGCAGCAGCTGCCTGAGGTTGTCCTCGTGGGCGCGCAGGGCCGGGTCGAGCGCCTTGATCTCCTCGGCGAGGTCCTTGCCGCGCTGGATCAGCGTGGGGCGCTCCTCGGGCGTCGCCTTCGGCACCAGTTTCGCGTTGGCGTTGCGTTCGGCCTGCATGGCCTCCACGCGCTGCTTGAGGTCCACCAGTTCGCGGTCGAGGCGCAGCAGCTCGTCGATGTCCAGGGGCACGCCCTTGACCTCCACGGCGTGCTTCACGGCCCCGGCATTCTCGCGGATGAACTTCAGGTCGAGCATCACAGCCTCCAGAGACGGTCGGTGACCATCAAGTCAAGCGAGGGGCCGCCCCTGAGCGTCTTGCCCGTCATCAGTCGGTCTCCACGGTGCGGGGGACGCGGATGTGGCCGTCGGGCATGCTCTCGGGCGCCAGCGCAGTCACGGTGCTGACGGGGAACGCGTCGCCCGCCACGTCGTCGCGCAGGACGTTCACGAGGTTCACGGGGCGCTGCATCTCCTGCACGCCGCCGGTGTCCACCTCGCCAAGCTGTTCGAAGTAGCCGAGCACGCGGGTCAGGTCGGCCTGCATGGCCGCGCGTTCCTCCGGGGTCAGGTGCAGCCGCGCGAGCTGCGCGAGATGGTCGATCTGGGCCGCGTCAATCATGCCCAGAAGTATAGGCGGCGGCCCCCGGAACCCGCACCCGCCCGCTGGCGTAGTCAGGGGCATGCGACCTGCCGCGACCGTCCTCCTGACCGTCCTCGCCGCTGCGCCCCTCGCGTCCGCGCAGGTGCAAGCCGCGCCCAGCCCGGCGGCCGCCGTGACGCGCCTCTTCAGCGGACCGGTGCAGCCCGCGTGGCTGGCGCTGTCCTTCCTGGCCGCCCTGCCGACCGAGGCGCTCCAGACGGCGCTGGATGGCCTGACCGACCAGCTGGGCGCGTTCGTGCGGGCCGAGGAGCGCGGTGAGACGCTCGTGGCGGTGTTCGAACGCGGTGACCTGACCGTGCTGAGCACGCTGGACGACCAGGGCCGCTTCACGGGCCTGCGCTTCGCGCCGCTCGTGGCGACGGGGACCGGCGCGGGCTCGCCGCGCGAGGTACTGACCCGCATCTTCGGCGGGCCGTTCGACGCCTCGCTGTTCGCCCCGTCCTTCCTGGCGGCCGTGCCGGAGGCGCAGCTGCGGGCGCTGCTGGCGGACGTGCGCGCCCAGTTCGGGGCCCTGAGGGACGTGCAGATCAGCGCGCAGATCGCGGGGCTGATCTTCGAGCGGGGGCAATTGAACGTCACGCAATTCGCGCTGGACGACCAGGGGCGCGTGACGGCGCTCATCCTCACGTCCCCTCCGGCGCAACTGGCCTCGCTGGACGAGGCCCGCGCGGCCTTCGCGGCGCTGCCCGGTCTGGTCAGCCTGCTCGTGCAGGAGGTCGGGGCGCCTGCGCCCGCCGCCGCACTGAACGTCACGCGGCCCCTGGCGGTCGGGTCCACGTTCAAACTGGCGATCCTGGCTGACCTGCAAGCACAGGTGAGCGCCGGGCAGAAACAGTGGACGGACGAGGTGACCCTGACCGACGCAGACCGCAGCCTGCCCAGCGGCACCCTGCAGGACGCCCCCACGGGCAGCCGCTACACGCTGCGGGACCTGGCGGCGCGGATGATCGCGCAGAGTGACAACACCGCCACCGACCTGCTGCTGGGCGTGGTGGGCCGCGCGGGCGTGGAGGCCCGGTTCGGCCAGCGGCCCCTCCCAAGCACCCGCGAGGCCTTCGCCCTGAAGAACCCCGCGAACGCCGCGCTGCTGGCTGAGTACCGCGCCGCCGTCCTGAGCGTGCCTGCGCGCCGGGCCGTGCTGGACCGCGCCCGGGTGGCCCCTCTGCCCGCCGCCTCGGCGTTCGCGGGCGGCGGCACCCTGGCGCGGGACGTGGAGTGGTTCGCCACACCGGCCACGCTGTGCCGCCTGATGGCCGGGGTGGCGGGCCTGAAGGAGACGCAGCTGAATCCCGGCGTGGCCGACCCGTCGAAGTTCCGCAGCGTGAGCTACAAGGGTGGCAGCGAGCCCGGCGTGCTGAACCTCACGACCCAGGTCACCACCCTGACGGGCCGCACGTACTGCGTGAGCGCCACCTGGAATGCCCCGAGGCCCCTGCAGGAGGACGCCTTCTTCGGGCTGTACGGCGCGACCCTGAACCTCCTGAAGTGAAGGCAGCCCGCAGATCCCCCGGTGCCCGCAGGTCCGGGGGACACCACGGCGCGGCGGGTCAGGGGCGGCGGCGCAGTTCGTCGCGGATCTCGGCCAGCAGCTTCTCCTCGTTGCTGGGTTCGGCCACGGCGGGTTTCTCCTCGCGCTTGAAGCGTTCCATCAGGCGGTTGAAGGGCGTGATGACGAAGAAGTAGATGACGGTCGCCGTGATCAGGAAGCTGATCAGCGCCGTGAGGAACTGGCCGTACAAGAACTCGCTGCCGTTCACGCTGAATTTCAGGTTGTCGAAGTTCGGGACGCTGCCGAAGATGCCGATGATCGGCATGATCACGCCCTTGGTGAACGTGTCGACGACCTTGCCGAACGCCGCGCCGATCAGGACGCCGACCGCCAGGTCGATGAGGTTGCCGCGCAGGAGGAACTTCTGGAATCCACTCAGCATGTCCAGAGTGTGTCAGGCGGTGCGGGCCCGGGACAATCCTCCCGGGCCCGCACCTGCCTAGACAGAAAGTGTGCCGGGGGCTTACGCCTGCCCGCGCATGTTCTGCTCGGCCACCTGCACAGAGATGGGTTCGGCGGTGTCCTTGACGGCGTGGGCACTCATGCCGAACTGCGGGCCGCTGCTCTGCGCCCCCTGGAGGATCACGCGGGCCAGTTCACCCAGCGTGGAGCCACCCGAGCGGATGTCCATGCGCAGTTCGGCGCGCAGTTCGTCCAGGCTCACGTCGTCCAGCATGAGTTCCGTGCCGTAGCGCAGGGTGGTGGGCGGCACGATCAGCAGGTCGGCCTCGCCGGGCTTCACCGCGTGCCGGAAGCAGCGGCCCGTCAGGAGCCCCGCGACGGTCGTGACCTTGCCGAAGGTCTTGTTCTCGACGGCGCGCACCTCGATGCTGAGATTCCTGATGGCTCGCAGGGGTTCCACGGCGCGGTCGAGGGACTCGGCGAACAGCGTGCCGGTGCCCAGGATCACGCGCCGGGGCTCGGGCAGCGCGGCGGGCAGCTCCGGGACGCCCTCGGTGAGGAAGTCGCGGATCATGCCCACACCGTTTTCCAGCATGGGGAAGCCCTCGTACTCCTCCTCGCTGGGGAGCGGCTCGCCGGCCAGCAGGTACAGCTCGTCCGACGGGAACACGAATCGGGTGCCGCGCTCGGCGAGGAACTGCTTACGCCACACGTTCAGGCGCCGCAGCGTGTCCTGCGCTTCCTCGCGGGAGAAGACGCGCACGTCCGGGAGGTTCGTGCGGTGGCTGGTCAGGCCGATCGGCACGACCGCCGCGCTGATCACGTTCGGACGGCTCGACAGGTACTCCACGGTCTCGTCGAGGTTCTCGCGGTCGTTGCGTTCGGGCACGAGCACGATCTGCGTGTACAGGTCGATCTGCTCCAGGCGTTCGATCATGCTGCGGATCTGCACGGCCTGGGGATCCTTCACCTTCAGGCGCCACCACTTCATCATGTCCTGGCGCAGGTCCTGGTTCGCGGTGTGGACCGAGACGTACAGCGGCGAGAGGTTCTCGTCCTCGATGCGCTGGATGTCGTTCTCGGACAGGTTCGTCAGCGTCACGAACGAGCCGTACAGGAAGGACAGGCGGTAGTCGTCGTCCATGATGTACAGGCTCTTGCGGAAGCCGCGCGGCATCTGGTGCACGTAGCAGAAGTCGCACTTATTCGCGCACTTCTTGATGCCGTCGAACAGCACCTCCTCGAACTCCAGGCCCGGGTCCTCCCACTCGACGCTGAACGTGAACGTGTCGTCCAGGCTGGGCGCCGTGGGCAGGAAGAGGCGGTGGTGGTCCTGCGCGGTTCCGGGCACGCCGGTCATGACGCGCGGCGCCTCCTGCGGGCGGGCGATCTCCAGCGTCGCCTTCCCCTGCGAGAGGAGGTGCCGGTACGCGAGGACGTCCGTGACGGCCTGCCCGTTCACGCGCAGCAGCACGTCGCCCGGGCGCACGCCCGCACGTTCGGCGGCGCTGCCCGCCTCCACGGTCTTGATGGGCGCGGGAAACACCTGATCCTGTATCTGTTCGGCTGCCGTCACTTCACTTCACCCCTTTTCGGGACGCTGTGGCGGCCCCTCACCTGTCACCTGCGCGCGGGCCGCTCTGGGGGCACCGCATCAAGCACAGCAGCATAACAGCCGCGCCCAGGGTCAGGTGTGAGCGGGCGCAGGTTCGCGCCGGCGCCCGGGCGGGACAACCGGCCCACCCGCCCGGGCGAATACTGAATTTAACAACGTCCAGCACGGCGAAAAGCCGCGCACGCCTTCGCCATTCCCACCCCCGGAGGGTGCCCATGAACATTCACGTCATCGGGGCCGGCATCAGCGGCCTGGCCTTCGCCCGCGCCATGACCCTGCGCGGCCACCCCATCCACGTGCACGAGGCCGCGCCGCAGCTCCAGTCCATCGGGGGCGGGCTGATCATCCCACCGAACAGCGCCCGCATCCTGGAACGACTGGGCGTGGCGGACGTGCTGGACACCCACGGGCTCGCCCTGCGCGACATGCAGATCATCGACGCGGGCGGGCGCGTGCTGTACCACCGCGACCAGCGCGAGGTGGCCCGCACGCACGGACGCGGCCTGTACGCGATCTCCAGAACGGGGCTGCACCGCGCGCTGGCTGCCAGCCTCCCGGACGGCACGGTGCACACCGGGCGCCGCCTGCTGGGCCTCACGCAGGACGCGCATCAGGTCGCCGTGACCTTCACGGACGGCACCCGCGTGAACGCCGGGCTGCTCGTGGACGCCGAGGGCCGCGTCTCCCGCGCCCGCGACCTCCTGATGCCCGAGGCGCGACTGGTGAGCACCGGGCAGATCGCGTACCGGGGCCTGACGAGCATCGACCCGCTGCCCGAATTCCGAGATTCCTTCGTGGAATTCTGGGGACGCGGGCACCGCTTTACCTTCTTCCGTATCGCGCCCGGCGTCACGTACTGGCACGCGCCCATCCACACCGCCCCCGGGCAGACCCGCAGGAAGACCGACCTGCTGCGCGAGTACCGCGACTTCCCCGACCAGGTGATCGAACTCATCGCCCACACGCAGGAGGACCACATCCACCCGGTGGAACTCAGCGACATCGACCCGCTGCCCCACTGGCACCGGGGCCGGGCCGTGCTGATCGGGGACGCCGCGCACGCCACCACCCCGAACCTCGGGCAGGGCGCCGCGCAGGCCCTACAGGACGCGGACGCCCTGGCGCAGGCGCTGTGCAGCGGGCTGCCGCTCTCACTGGCGCTGCCCGCCTACCAGCGCGCCCGGGAAGGCACTGCGAACAGCATGGTGCAGCAGTCCCGCCACCTGGGCCAGATCGGACAGCTGCGCGGCCCGGCCCGGCTGCTGCGCAACGCCGCCCTGAAACTCAGCCCCGAACTGGCCCGCCAGCGCATCGAGACCTTCTACGACGGCTGAGCCGACTCACAGCAGCAGTCAGGGGTATTGAAGGCCTTCCTCAATACCCCTGAATCGAGCGGACTCGAAGAGCTGCGCCGTAGAGCAAGTCCCTCCAACCGCTGTCCGTGACTCTCCCGCGCCGTCAGCGCCCGGCCAGTTCCGTGAGCAGCGTGGCGAGGTGACGAGCGTTGCCGTCCAGCGTGTGTCCGTCCAGCACGCTCTGACGCGCCGCGAGGCCCATGCGGCGCAGGGCGTCCGGGTGGGCGGCCAGGGCGCGCAGGGCCGCCGCGTAGCTGGGTGCGCCGCCGCGCACGAGCAGGCCCTCCTGCCCCATGCGGATCAGTTCGCGCTGCGCGGGAATGTCGTTCGTGACGACCGGCGTGCCGCTCGCCAGGGCTTCCAGGGTCGCCAGGGACTGATTCTCCGCGATGGTGGGTTGCAGGACCACGTCTGCCGCGCGGTACAGGTCCGGCATGTCGTGCCGTTTGCCCAGGAACGTCACGTTGCGCGGCGCCGCGCGTTTCAGGGCGGGTTCCAGGTACCCGGTGCCGACGAGCACGAAGTGCAGTTCCGGCGCCTGCCACGCCGTGGCGATGACCGCCGGGTGGTTCTTCTCGATACTCATGCGGGCCGGGTTCAGCACCGTGAAGCCGGTGAAACCCAGCCGCCCACGCAGCGCGGCGCGTTCCTGCGGGTCGCCGGGGCGGAACTTCATGGTATCCACGCCGTTCGGCACGGCATGCACCTGGGTCATGCGGTGGTGGCGCCGCAGGTACTCGGCACCCCACTCGGAGACGGTGATCACGTGCTGCGCGCCGCGGATGTCCCCGGCCTGCAGCCACTCGTAGCACGCGCGGTACACGCCCTGCGGCAGGCCCGGAATGTGCAGCATCAGCTGATCGTGCACGAGCGACACGAACGGCCCGCGCAGCGCGCGGTAGTACTTGCGGTACCCGCGCGGATTCCAGCTGCTCAGGACCGACAGGTCGAAGCCCTGCCCCGCACGCTCCACGCGGGCCACCTCGTCCAGGGTGCGGTAGGCGTGCACGGGAATGCCGCGCTCCTGAAGCTGCGCGCGGAAGTCGGCGGTGCCCGGCACGTCCGGCATGGCGACCTCGGCGTGCACCCCGTGGGCGCGCATGGGGGGAATGATCTCGCGCATGTAGACCTCGCTGCCGCCCACGGCGGGCGCGTCGGTCACGAACAGCACGCGCAGCGGCGCAGCATCGGTCCTCATCACCCGGCAGGGTACCGTAAGCCCTGATGACCCTGATGGAACTGCGTGAGGTATGGGGCAACGCGCCCCTGATCGCCGCCGCCGTGGGCGTCCTGATCCAGGACGAGGAGGGGCGGGTGCTGCTGCAACGCCGCGGGGACGACGGCCTGTGGGGCGAACCCGGCGGCGCGCTTGAACCCGGCGAGAGCTTCCTGACCGGCGCCCGCCGCGAGCTGTTCGAGGAGACCGGGCTGGACTGCCCGGACCTGACGCTGCTGCCGCTGCCCGAGGGGTTGCAGGACGGCCCGGAGCTGTTCCACCGCTACCCGAACGGGCACGAGATCTACATCATCGGGATGCGCGCCCACGGCACGCTGCCTGCTGCCGCGCTGGAACGGGCCGCGCCGGACGACAGCGGCGAGACGCTGGAACTCCGCTGGTTCCCCTTAGACGCCCTGCCGGAGCTGAGCAACAACGCCAACCGCGCCAGCCTGAACGTCCTGCGCGCCCGCGCGGGCCTCCCACCCCTGCCACTGGCCCCCACCCCACCCGCACCACCGGTCGGGAACTTCCTAATGGAGTTGCGGCGCGTGATCGGCCCGCGCCCCTGGTTCGCGCCCGGCTCGAATGTCCTCGTCACCGACGACGGGGGCCGCCTCCTGCTGCTGCGGCACGGGCACACCCGCCTGTGGACCCTGCCCGGCGGCAGCCTGGAACCCGGCGAGACCTTCGCCCAGACCGCCGCCCGCGAACTGTTCGAGGAGACCGGCCTGCACGCCACCCACCTGGAACCACTGCACCTGTTCGCCGGCCCCGAGTACCGCTTCACGTACCCCAACGGGCACGTCGTGGACTTCGTCTCGGTCCTGTACCGCGCCCACGGCGTCACCGGCACCCTCACCCCCCAGCCCGGCGAGGTGCTGGAGGTCGGGTGGTTCAGCCCCGACGACCTGCCCCCCGACGAGGACCTGAGCGGCGAACTGATCCGGGCCAACCTCCGCTGGTGGCGCACGCACGGCTGACCCGAGTCAGCGGGCGGCCTCCACCGCCGCGAGCACCCACAGCGCCCGGACGTCGGCGCGTCCCTCGCAGCGGGGGCGGGCGCCGCAGCCCGGGTCACGGTTCGGGGTGTCCGGCAGGAACGGAGCCTGCGCCCCCACGACAGTCAGCCCACCCGCCGTCGAACCCACCCCCGCCGGGAGTCGGCCCAGCAGCGTCACGCCGCCCAGCGCCCCGCCGCCGGAGGTCAGCCCGTAGCGCCGCAACCGCGACGGCGCGCGCTCCGGTGCGCCCCGCTGGGCCCGCAGCGGCCCCCGGTAGGGCGGGTTCAGCGTCAGGCCCCAGTCCTGCTCGGCCCGCATCCACGGCACGGCGATCATGTCGACATTCGGGGGAGTGCCCACCACCGCCGTCCGGGACCGCGCGTCGAAGGTCAGGGTGAACGGCGTCCGGGCTGCGATCAGGTCACGCAGTGCCACCCGGCCCGCCGTGACCGGCACCCGCACGCCATTGACGACCGCCGCACGCCCCGAGACCGGGCAGGTCAGGCCCAGCAGGTCGCACGCGGCCACCAGCGGCACCCGCACCCGCCCGGCCGCCACCTCCGGCGCGCCCCCCTGCGCGTCGATCCAGTACAGCGCCCCGAAGCGCACCGAGACTGGCATCCCCACCACCTGCGCGACACCGGACCCGCCCAGGATGGCCGCCGCCAGCAGAAGCGTTCGCCACATGCGTCCAGTCTGCCCGTCAGTCTCCTGAGAACTGCGCAGGCAAAAGGCCAGAGCACATGGCCCTGGCTCCTTCTACCTGCTCAGAGCTCGTGGCTCAGAGCGCATAGCCCGCTTACTTCTCGCGGATGGTCCAGCCCTGTGCGCGGACAGCAGTCATGAGCTGCTCCATGACGGGGTCCACCTCGGCGTCCGTGAGGGTCTTCTCGCCGCGGAAGACGAGGCGAACGGCGACGGAGCGGTTGCCCGCGCCGATCTGCTCGCCGGTGAAGACGTCGAAGGGTTCCACGCTTTCGAGCAGCGCGCCGCCGTGTTCACGCAGCAGGGCCGCGATCTCGCCGTAGCTGACACCGGTGGGGGTGATGACGGCGAGGTCGCGCCACGCGGCGGGGGCGCGGCTGGGGTCGCGGAACGCCCACTCGCGGGGCGGCAGGGGCAGCGCCGCTTCCATCAGGAAGGTGTCGCCCTTGAGGCCGAACGCCTGGGCGATCTCGGGGTGCAGCGCGCCCAGCCAGCCGACGCTCTGCCCGTTCCAGACGACCTCGCCCGCGATGCCGGGGTGCAGCGCCGCAGGCACGGCGTCCCCGCGCAGCTGGCGCAGTTCGAAGCTGGCGCCCAGGGTGCCCGCCAGGGATTCCACGAGGCCCTTGAACGCGCGGAAGTCCCCGGCCACGCCCGCCTGATCGGTGCGGGGCGCGAGCGGACCGCGCATCAGGAGGCCCATCCGCTCGGTCTCGCCGGTGGCCGGGAAGATGCGGCCCATCTCGAAGATCAGCGCGCGGTCGCCCTTGGCGTGGGCCTGCGCGGCCTTCACGAGGCTGGGGTACAGCGCGGTGCGCAGGGCCGTCCGGTCGGCGCTCAGGGGGTTACGCAGGCGCACGCCGGGCCGCTCGGTGCGGGCCTTGTGGGCTTCCTCGTCGCTTGTGAAGGTGTACGTGACGACCTCCTGCGCGCCCAGCCCGGCCAGGGTGCGGCGCAGGGTCGCGCGGGCCACGCCTTCCCTTTCCGCGCCGAGGTTGCTCTCGTGCACGCGCAGGGTGGGGAGGGTCTCGGGCAGGTGCACGAAGCCGTGCAGGCGCGCGACCTCCTCGGCGAGGTCCTGCCAGATCGCCATGTCCACCCGCCACGAGGGCGGCAGGACGCTCAGCGTGTCCCCCTCGCCTTCCACGACGCACCCGAGGCGGGTGAGGATGCCGCGCATCTCCTCGGTGTCCACCGGCATGCCCAGCAGCGCGCGGATCTGCTCACCCGTCGCCTCGATCCGGCCGGGGATCTCCGGGTCGCCCACGACGGTCGCGCCGGGGTGCACCTGTCCGCCCGCGTCGCCCAGCAGACCCACCAGTCGGGCCGCCGCGCGTTCGGGCAGCAGGGGGTCCACGCCCCGCTCGTAGCGGAACACGGCGTCGGTCTTCAGGCCCAGGCGGGTGCTCGTGCGGCGCAGCAGCACCGGGTCGAAGTGCGCGACCTCCACCACCACGTCGGTCGTGTCCGCGCGGACGTGCCCGTGGTCGCCGCCCACGATGCCCGCGATGCCCAGCACCGTGTCGCCCACCCTTGGCTGCCCGGCGGTCTCGAAGGCCTCCGCGACGGTGGACACCTCGGGCTGCGCGCCGTCGAGGATCAGAAGGTCCTCCGGGCCGACCTCATGCTCGCCACCCAGCAGGTCCCGCACGACCTCGCCCTGACGCAGCCCGAACGCCACCAGAATCTGATCGCCGCGCACGTCCCGGCGGTCGTACAGCGCCGTCGGCTGCCCCAGTTCCAGCATCACGTAGTTGCTGGTATCCACGATCAGGTCAATGGAGCGCATGCCCGCCAGGGTCACGCGGCGCTGCATCCACAGCGGCGCTGGGCCGTTGCGCAGGCCACTGACGGTGCGGGCCACGAAGCGGTCGCAGCCGAAACGCAGCTTCTGCGTCGGGTCCCGCTCGATGCGGATGCCCTTCTCCGGCAGGGACACGCGGATCTCGCCCTCCCCCACCGCCTGCGGCCCCATCGGAGGCTGCACGAGGTCCAGTTTCAGGAACGCCGCCAGGTCCCGCGCCAGCCCCAGCGCGCTCAGCACGTCCGCGCGGTTCGGGGTGACCTCCACGTCCAGCACGTGATCCGCCGCCCACAGCTCCCGCAGGGGCGTCCCCGGTTTCGCCGTCCCGGCCGGGAACAGCATCAGCCCCGCGCTGCTCTCGCCCAGACTCAGCTCCTTCGCACTCGCCGCCATGCCCCACGACTCCACGCCCTGCAACGCCCGCACGCCGTACGTCATGCCGCCCAGCTCCGTGCCCGGCGACACCAGCGCCAGCATCGTCCCCGCCGGCAGACCCACCGCGTTCCCCGCACCCGACGCGATGACCTTCTCGCCATGCTCACCGACATCCAGCGTCAGTTTCGTCAGCTGCGTGCCCGGCATCGCCTCCGCGGCCTTCACCGCCACCAGCAGCACCCCCGCCGGCGGCGCCGCGACCTCCTCCACGCCCTCCAGCGGCAGGCCCAGCTGCGCGAAGATCGGCTCCAGCTCCGTCACGGACGGCAGGTTCGGCACCAGTTCCTTCAACCACGAATACGGAATTTTCATTGAGTAACCTCGGATGTTCGGGTGGCAGTCCAGTGACCCCTCACCCCGCCCCTCTCCATTGGGGAGAGGGAGAAAAAATCAGTTTCAGCCTGCTGTCAGTCGTGTTGTGGCGCGGCGGTCCCTGCCACCTCGCGCACCAGGTCCCGTGCCCGCTCGGGGACAAGGTTCACGCTTTCCAGGTCCGTGAGGGGCACCCACTGCGGCGAGTACCAGTTCTCGTCGCTGCTGCGGATCGCTTCCGGGCCGTCGCCGAGGCGCATCTCGCCGGACTGCACGTGCGCCCGGAAGTAGTGTTCCAGGTTGCCGATGTTCTCCAGTACGAGGAGTTCCGGGCCGACTGTGACGGTCAGGTTCACTTCCTCCAGCACCTCGCGGACGCAGGCCTGGGCGGGCGTCTCGCCGGGCTCGATGCCGCCGCCGGGCAGTGTGGCGTACGCGCGGCCCTGCTTGCGGCGCAGCATCAGCAGCACCTCGGCGCTGTCGTTGAGGATGATGGCGACGGCTCGGGGTCGAAGGGTCATCGGTTCACCTCGTTCGAGAATAGAAATCAACTCGTCGTGAAAAGCGTCGTCACTGGCTCGCCGGTACTCGAATGCCGGACTGAGATGCACGCTCTTTTTCGCTTCACCGAGATTCAATCGGTAGACACGCTGAAGTGCTCCTATACATTCGATTTTGGAATAGCCCCGGTCAGCTAGGAATTGCACTTGCGCACCCACCGACGCTTCGGGCATGTCAATCAGGAAATCCCGAAGCTGCGCCGATGCCGCATCAATATTCACTCCAAGTCTCCCCGGAACTGCCCGATGACGCGGGGGTCGTTGGCGTAGAAGTAGCGGATGTCGGGGATCTTGTACTTGAGCATGGCGATGCGTTCCGGGCCGAGGCCGAACGCGAAGCCGGTCTTGCCCTCGTACACGCGGGGTTTGCCCTGCGCTTCGCGGAGGTCGTCGACGGCTTTGAAGACGTTGGGGTGGACCATGCCGCACCCGCCGAGTTCGAGCCATTTGCTCTCGCCGCGGGGGTTGTCCCAGTACACGGCGAAGTCCGCGCCGGGCTCCACGAAGGGGTAGTAGCTGGGCTGGAAGCGGACCTTGGCGCCGGGGCCGTAGAGGCCGCGGGCCATTTCGGCGATGGTGCCTTTCAGGTCGGCCATGCTGATGTGGTCGCCGACGACGAGGCCTTCGAGCTGGTGGAACATACTTTCGTGGGTGGCGTCAGTGGCTTCGTAGCGGTAGACCTTGCCGCGCACGACGATCTTGAGGTCGGGTTCGTGGTCGACCATGTAGCGGATCTGCATGGGGCTGGTGTGGGTGCGCAGCAGGCGGCCGTCCTCAAGCCAGAAGGTGTCCTGGAGGTCGCGGGCGGGGTGGTACCAGGGGACGTTCAGGGCTTCGAAGTTGTGGTGTTCGTCCTCGACTTCGGGGCCCTCGACGACGGTGTACCCGAGGCGTTCGTAGATGCCGGTGAGGTCGTCGTAGACGCGGTTGATGGGGTGCAGGCCGCCCGCCGGGAGCGGGAGGCCGGGGAGGGTGACGTCGATGGCCTCGCTTTGCAGCTGGGCGTCGAGGGCTTCGCGTTTCAGGGTGGCTTCGCGGGTGTCGAGGGCGTCCTGGATGGCCTGACGGACGGCGTTGATCTCGGCGCCGCGCGACTTCCGTTCCTCGGGGGGAAGTTTGCCCAGCGTGCCGAGTTCGCGGGTGACGAGGCCGCTCTTGCCGACGTACTTGGTTTTGACGGTCTGGAGCGCTTCAAGGGTGGTGGCCGCCTGGATTTCGGGGATGGCTTCGTGCTGCATGGCTGTGGTTCCTCCTGTGGGGGGAATGAAAAAGCCCCGCCTCGCGGGTGCGGGCGGGGTGACGCGCTGCGACCTGTTCAGGCGAGCGTGACCCCGGTGCGGGTAAACGGCGAAGGTGTACCGGTCCGGGGCGTCATGGGGTTCAGGGTAGCAGGTCCGGGCTGCGGCGGGGCGGAGCCGGGTTGGGTTGAAGGTGACCGGGCGGTGTTGACAGGGCCTTGACACGGGGGGGCAGAATGGGACTCCGATGTTCAATTCAACCTTCCGGCGCGGCTTCGTGCTGCTGGCCTCCGTTTCCCTTGCGTTGTCTTCCTGTGGTCGCACTCCTGCCGCTTCGGGTCCTCCCCTGTCTGCCCTGGCGGCGGCGGGCGAGCCGGTCATCAATGAGCTGTACTACGACTCGCCGAGTACGGACGTGGGGACGTTCATCGAGCTGAAGGGTCCGGCGGGCGCGAGCCTGAGTGGGTACACGCTGGCGGCGTTCGATACGGCCGGCACGCAGTACCGCACGATCACCCTGTCCGGGACGATCCCGGCGAGCGGGTACTTCGTGGTGGCGCAGGACACGACCGTGGCCAGCCGGACGCTGGTGAACGCGGGCGCGGACCTGAACAACGGGTCGGGCAGCCTGCGCCTCCAGAAGAGCAGCACGATCATTGACGCGGTGGCGTATGGCACGCCCAGCAGCAACAAGGGCGAGGGCACGCCAGCGGCGACGACCGGGGCGGGCAGCGCCCTAGCGCGTGTGCCGGACGGGTCGGACACGAACGCGAACAGCGTGGATTTCAAGGTGCAGGTCAGCACGCCCGGCGCGGCGAACGGGGGCGGGACCGGCGGCGGGGGCGGCACGACCGGGAAGAAGGTCCTGTTCGACCTGACGAAGGCTGAGGACGCCGGGAACGCCGACTGGCGCATTGATGGGGCGTACAGCGACTACGCGAATGCCCTGCGCGCCCTGGGGTACACGGTGAGCAGCGTGACCGGCACGAGCATCACCTCGACCAGCCTGTCGGGCGCGTCGGTGCTGGTCATTCCCGAGCCGCAGAACCCGTTCAGTGATGCGGAGCGCGCCGCGATCCAGTCGTTCGTGCAGAACGGCGGCGGGCTGTTCATGATCACCGATCACCGCGTCAGTGACCGGAACAACAGCGGCTGGGACAGCCCGGAGGTGTTCGACGGCTGGGACGGCAGCACGCCCAGCAGCGTCAGCAGCGCGTATCAGGCGAGCCTGAACAGTGACGTGCTCTTCGGGCTGAACGCGTCGTTCAACTCCAGCTTCAGCGATCCGGTCCTCACGGCGACGCCCCTGACCACGCACCCGATCCTCAGCGGCGTGAGCAGTGCCGGGGTGTACGTGGGCACCAGCGTGGACGTCCTGTCGGGGACGGCGCTGATGGGCACGGGCGGCAAGACGTACCTCGCGGTGAACAGCGTGGGGACGGGCCGCGTGGCGATGTGGGGTGACAGCAGCACCTTCGAGGACAACACGCTGTCGGACGGCAGCACGGGCACGTACAACAACTGGCCGAACCTCAGCAACGCGGCGATGGGCAAGAACATCGTGCGCTGGCTGGCCCGGGACCTCTGAGAAGCCGGGCCTGATGGGTCCGGTCCGCTAAACCTTCACTGAGTCTTCATGTTCCTGACCGGGGGCGCCTCTCTGGGCCGCCGGTCCTGTTTTACGTGTCCAGGTGCGTGAAACGATGACCGTCATGATCTGGAGACCGCATGGGTGAAGTGCACGCCGAAGTGTTCCTGCTGGTGGTGGGGGTCCTGCTGCTGATGAGTCTGCTCATGAGCCGCATCGGGGGCCGGCTGGGCATTCCGGGCCTGCTGCTGTTCCTGGGCGTGGGCATGGTCGCGGGGTCCGACGGGCTGGGCATCCAGTTTCAGGACTACCACCTGGCGCAGGCGATCGGGACGGTGGCGCTGTGCTTCATCCTGTTTCAGGGCGGCCTGGATACGAACTGGGCGCACACGCGGCCCGTGGTGCGCCGGGGCCTGAGCCTGGCGACGGTCGGGGTGCTGGGCACCGCCGGGATCATGGCAGCGTTCGTGCACTACGCCTTCGGACTGCCGTGGCTGACGGCGTGGCTGCTGGGCGCCATTGTCAGCAGCACGGACGCCAGCGCGGTGTTCAGCGTCCTCAAGGAGCGGCAGCTGGGCCTCAAGGGTGAGGTGGCCCCGCTGCTGGAGTTCGAGTCCGGCGGGAACGACCCGATGGCGGTCTTCCTGACGGTCGGCATCCTGGATCTGATGGCGCACCCGGAACTGGGCGTGCTGGGCATCGTGCCACTCTTCCTGAAGCAGATGCTGCTGGGCGCCGTGTTCGGCGTGGTGCTGGGGCGCGCGGCCCTGTGGGTCCTGAACCGCCTGCAACTCCAGTTCGAGGGCCTGTACTCGGTGCTGTCCCTGGCGCTGGCCCTGACGATCTTCGCGGGCACGGCGGTCGCGGGTGGCAGCGGCTTCCTGGCGATCTACATCGCGGGCGTGATCCTGGGCAACGCGGACTTCATCCACAAGCGGTCCCTGATCGGCTTCCACGACGGGCTGTCGTGGCTGATGCAGGTCGCGATGTTCCTCACGCTGGGCCTGCTGGTCAACCCGCACGACCTGCTGCCCACGGCGGGCCTGGCCATCGCGTGCGCGCTGGTGCTGGTGTTCCTGGCGCGGCCCGTCAGCGTGTACCTGGCGCTGGCCCGCGCGAAGATGCCGCTGAACGAGAAGACCATGGTGGCGTGGGTGGGGCTGCGCGGCGCGGTCCCGATCGTCCTGGCGACCTTCCCGCTGCTGGCGGGCGTGCCGCAGGCGCAGACGCTCTTCAACATCGTGTTCTTCATCGTGCTGGTCAGCGTGCTCCTCCAGGGCACCACCCTGACGCTCGTGGCGCGCTTCCTGCACGTCCGCGAGGCACTGCCGGTGAACGCGGCGTCCCCGATCACGTACACGCCCACCGGCCACGACCGCAACAACATGGTCGAGGTGGAGGTCACGCCCGGCAGCGAGGCGGACGGGCAGCGCATCGTCGACCTGGGACTCCCCCCCGAGGCGCTGGTGATCCTGGTCAACCGCGCCGGGGAGTACCTGATTCCGCGCGGCGCGACCGACCTGCGCGGCGGGGATCAGGTGCTCGTTCTGGCCGGACCGGAGGAACTGCGTGAGGTGCGGCGCATGCTGGGCCGCAGCGCCCTCACCTGAGCGGCCAGCGCACCTGACCTGCGCCTCGTCTGACCTGCAAAGACACCCCCCCGACCCGCGTGGTGGGGGGGTGTTACCGTGACGTCATGACCAGCACCGCCCATCCCACTGCGCCCGCCCGTGACACGGCCCTCTTCGACCTGATCGCCCAGGAGGCCGAGCGGCAGCGCCTGGGACTGGAACTGATCGCCTCCGAGAACTTCACGTCCGCCGCGGTGCGTGAAGCGCAGGGCAGCATCGTCACGAACAAGTACGCCGAGGGCTACCCCGGCAAGCGCTGGTACGGCGGCTGCGAGGTCGTTGACCGCATCGAGCAGCTGGCCATTGACCGCCTGAAGGAACTGTTCGGCGCGGCCTGGGCGAACGTGCAGCCGCACAGTGGGTCAAGCGCGAACCTCGCGGTGTACAACGCCCTGATCGAGCCGGGTGACACCGTGCTGGGCATGGACCTGTCGCACGGCGGGCACCTGACGCACGGGAATCCCGTGAACTTCTCGGGCCTGCGCTACCAGATCGTGGGGTACAAGGTGAACCCCGAGACGGAACTGATCGACATGGATGAGGTCCGCCGCCTGGCGCACGAGCACAAACCGAAGATGATCATCGCGGGCGCCAGCGCGTATAGCCGCACGATTGACTTCGCGGCCTTCCGCGAGATCGCTGATGAGGTCGGCGCGATCCTGTTCGCCGACATCGCGCACATTGCGGGCCTGATCGCGGCGGGGGTGCACCCCAACGCGCTGCCGCACGCGCACGTGGTGGCCAGCACCACCCACAAGACCCTGCGCGGGCCGCGCGGCGGAATCATCCTCAGCAACGACCCGGAACTCGGCGCGAAAATTGACCGCGCGGTGTTCCCCGGCTACCAGGGTGGCCCGCTGGAGCACGTGATCGCCGCGAAGGCCGTCGCGTTCGGCGAGGCCCTCACCGACGAGTTCAAGGCGTACGCCGCGCAGATCATCCGCAACGCGCAGGCGCTCGCGCAGGCCTTCCAGGACCGCGGGTACCGCGTGGTGTCCGGCGGGACCGACAACCACCTGCTCGTCCTGGACCTGCGCCCCCAGGGCCTGAACGGCACCAAGGCCACGAAACGGCTCGATGCGAACCACATCACGATCAGCAAGAGCACCCTGCCGTACGACACCGAGAAGATTCTGCACGGCGGCGGCATCCGCATCGGCACGCCCGCCGTCACCACGCGCGGCATGAAGGAAGCGGACATGCAGAGCGTCGCGGACCTGATCGACCGCGCCCTGAAAGGCGAGGACGTGAAGGCCGAGGTGCATGCCTTCGCGGGCGGCTTCCCCCTGCCCTGATTCAGACTCAGCCTGAACCGGCGCGCCCTCTGACCGGGGGCGCGCCGGTCTGTTCACAGCCGGGGATCAACGCACGGTTCAGAAGGTCATGGTCCGAAAGCCCCTGCCCTGAGGTGCGGCTGCGGTTCACACACCGTGGCAGGTAAGCAGGCGGGAGCCAGACCTACCCGGCCTGGCGCATGAGTCCAGATGAGCCAGGGCAGCGTCAGTCGGCGACCGGGCAACCCCCCTCCAGCTGGAGGCCGCGGCACTGCTGCCTGTCAGACCGGTTGTGCGGGGGCGGCGGAGTCCTTCCAGCCGGGCCTTTTCACAAGGGGACCCTCACCCGACTTTGTGAATTTCTCCACTCCTGGGTGCCATAGTGCGGTCACGCATGGACCAGGCCCTGCTCCCCGACATCCTCACGCAGCACCTGACGCAGGTCGGCCTGACCGCCAGCAGTCTCAGCACGGCCCTGCGCCCGGTCGTAAAGACCCTGACCGCCCGGACCGACGCGGGCGGCGCCGCGTACTACCAGCTTGAAGAGGCGGCGCCAGGTGGATACGGTGCTCGCGTCACGGACGGCGCCGCCCCGGGCGTCCTGCCCGACGCGGTCCTGCGGGACCTGCGCCGCACAGACGACCTGCTCAGCGTGCCCGGCAGCACCCGGCACCCGGACCTGCTGATCGCACCGATCCGCGAACGGGACGACGCGCTGCTGGGCGCCCTGCTGCTGGCCCGCGACACCTACAGCGACTGGACGGCCAGTGAACGCACGCTGCTGCACACCCTGGCCGGACTGGTCGCCCTGGTCGCCGCGCGCCTGCACGCCGAGGCGCGCGAACGGAACGCGCATGAGCAGGCGCTGCGCACCCTGGGCTTGGCCCTGGAAGCCCGGGACCTTGAAACCTTCGGTCATACCGACCGGGTCACGCAGCTGGCCACGCAGGTGGGACGGGCCATGCGCCTGCCGCCCGACACGCTGGACGCCCTGCGCTGGGGCGCGTACCTGCATGACATTGGCAAACTGACCCTCCCGGACGACCTGCTGCATCATCCGGGCCCGCTGACACCCGCCATGTGTGAACGCATGCGGGAGCATGTCGGCGAGGGCCTGCGCATCGCCCAGCAGCTGCCGTTTCTGCCCCGCGAGGCGCTGGACGTGATCGCCGCGCACCATGAACGCTGGGACGGCACCGGGTACCCCTGCGGCCGCAGCGGCGCCGCCATTCCCCTACCCGCGCGGATCTTCGCGGCGTGCGACGTGTTCGACGCCCTGATCAGTCCCCGCGTGTACAAGCCCGCCTGGACAGCCGGGGACGCCCTTCAGTTCGTTCAGCAGGGCAGCGGCACGCACTTCGACCCGCAGGTGGTGCAGGCCCTCACGCAGGTGCTAGGCCAGCGCGTCATATCGTCTAATGACAGATCAAGCAACATCCATTCCGTTCACGAACAACCCAGTGGTAACGTGGGCCATGCCGCCCGAACAGCTCCTGTCCGCCTACGCTGACGCCGTCTACCGCCGCGACCCTGACGCCCTCCTGTCCCTGTGCCACCCACACGTCACCGTATACGACATGTGGGAAGACTGGCTCTACGACGGCCGGGACGCGTGGCGCGGCATGGTGGACGGCTGGCTCGCCAGCCTGGGTGACGAGCGCGTGCAGGTCACCTTCGACGACGTCCGCAGCCACGTCACGCCGGACCTGGCCCTCGTGCATGCCTTCGTCACCTACGCGGGCCTGAGTGCCAGCGGCGAACGCCTGCGCGCCATGAACAACCGCCTCACCCTGACCCTCACGCGCAGCGGCGACGGCTGGCTGATCCTCCACGAACACAGCAGCGCCCCCGCCGACTTCGCCAGCGGCAAGGTCAACCTACACCGACCGGTGTAAATGCTCAAGGCCGCGCCTCTCCCCTGTCTGGGTCGGCGCGGCCTTCTGAGCTGGGTCTCAGCGGGGCAGGACCGAGGTGCCCATGAGGTGCTGGTCGATGGCGCGGGCGGCCTGACGGCCCTCGCGGATGGCCCAGACGACGAGGCTCTGGCCGCGGCGCATGTCCCCAGCGGCGAACACGCCGTCGACGTTGGTGTGGTAGCCGCCCTCATCGGTGTGGGCGTGGACGTTACCGCGCGCGTCCTTCTGGATGCCGAAGGCGTCGATGACGCTGCCGACGGGGCTGACGAAGCCCATGGCGAGCAGGACGAGGTCGGCCTTGTGGATCTCCTCGCTGCCGGGCACTTCGGTCAGCTGGCCGTCCTTGAATTCCATGCGGACGGTCTTGACGCCCGTGACCTTGCCGCCCTTGCCGATGAATTCCTTGGTGGCGATGGCGAATTCACGCACGGCGCCTTCCTCGTGGCTGGTGCTGGTGCGGAGTTTCATGGGCCAGTAGGGCCACACGAGGGGTTTGTTCTCCTGTTCGGGCGGCTGGGGCATCACCTCGAACTGGGTCACGGACGCGGCGCCGTGGCGGTTGCTGGTGCCGACGCAGTCGCTGCCGGTGTCGCCGCCGCCGATCACGATGACGTGCTTGCCTTCGGCGCGCAGCTGCTTTTTCAGCTTGTCCCCGGCGTTCACGCGGTTCTGCTGGGGCAGGAACTCCATGGCGAAGTGAATGCCGTCCAGGTCGCGGCCGGGGGCGGGCAGGTCGCGGGGCTGCTCGGCACCGCCCGCCAGAAGGACGGCGTCGAATTCGGCTTTCAGCTCGTCGGGCGTGACGGTCTGCTTGCTGAGGTTCGTGACCTTGCTGGCGTCGGGCCACGCGCCCACCAGCACGCCGGTGCGGAAGGTGACGCCCTCGGCCTGCATCTGCTCCACGCGGCGGTCGATGTGGTGCTTGTCCATCTTGAAGTCGGGGATGCCGTAGCGCATCAGGCCGCCCACGCGGTCGTTCTTCTCGAACACGGTCACGTCGTGCCCGGCGCGCGCGAGCTGCTGCGCGGCGGCCAGCCCGGCGGGGCCGGAGCCGATCACGGCGACCCTCTTCCCGGTCTTCACGGCGGGGGGTTGCGGCGTGACCCAGCCTTCCTGCCAGCCGCGTTCGATGATGCTCAGCTCGATGCTCTTGATGCCGACCGCGTCGCCGTTGATGTTCAGGGTGCAGGCGGCCTCGCAGGGCGCGGGGCAGATGCGGCCCGTGAACTCGGGGAAGTTGTTCGTGGAGTGCAGGGTGTCCAGCGCCGAGCGCCAGTCGTCCTGGTACACGAGGTTGTTGAAGTCCGGGATGATATTCCCGACGGGGCAGCCGTTGTTGCAGAACGGGATGCCGCAGTCCATGCAGCGGGTCGCCTGGAGGCGGGCGGCGTCGGGCGCGAGGGGCAGCAGGAACTCGTGGTAGTGCTTGAGGCGCGCGTCGACCGGGGCGTACTGGTCCTTGATGCGCGGCTGGTCGAGGAAGCCGGTGATCTTGCTCATGCGTGCTCCGGTGGGGG
Organism: Deinococcus radiotolerans; assembly: GCF_014647435.1. Lineage (NCBI taxonomy): Bacteria > Thermotogati > Deinococcota > Deinococci > Deinococcales > Deinococcaceae > Deinococcus > Deinococcus radiotolerans. Next base: position 61,511 of record NZ_BMPE01000010.1, read on the forward strand.
GACGCGCCCGGCCCGTGTGGGCGGGGCGCGGAAGGGGGTTACTTGGTGAGCGTGCCCTGCGCGGCCACGGGATTGGTGGGCTGCGCGGTCTGCATGCTGGTGGTGTCGGCGGCCTGCACGGTGCCAGCCTCGGCACGTTCGCGCAGGGCGCGCTGGTATTCCTTCGGGAAGACCTTGACGAAGCGTTTCAGGGTGGCCTCCCAGTCGTCCAGCAGTTCCGAGGCGCGCTGCGAGCCGGTCCACTTGTGGTGGCTTTCGAGCAGGCGGCGCAGGTGCGCCTCGTCGCTCTGGCCCAGGTGCAGGGCGCCGCCCGTCTGGGCGAGCTGCTGGTCCTCGGGCAGCAGGGGGTGCAGGTCCACCATGCTGGTGTTGCAGCGCTTCTCGAAGCTGCCGTCCAAGTCGTACACGTAGGCGACGCCGCCGCTCATGCCGGCCGCGAAGTTCCGGCCGGTCTGGCCGAGCACGACGACGGTCCCGCCGGTCATGTACTCGCAGCCGTGGTCGCCGGTGCCTTCCACGACGGCCTCGGCGCCGCTGAGGCGCACGGCGAAGCGCTCGCCCGCCACGCCCCGGAAGAAGGCCTCACCACTGGTCGCGCCGTACAGGACGGTGTTCCCGACGATGATGTTCTCCTCGGCCTTCCCGCGGAATTCGATGCTGGGGCGCACGACCACGCGGCCGCCGGAGAGGCCCTTGCCGGTGTAGTCGTTCGCGTCGCCGATCAGGTACAGGGTCAAGCCCGGGGCGAGGAACGCGCCGAAGCTCTGGCCGCCGGTGCCTTCCATCTGCACGAACACGGTGTTGTCCGGCAGCCCTTCCGGGCGCACGCGGGTCAGTTCGCCGGACAGCATCGCGCCGACGGTGCGGTTGACGTTGCGGACGTCCTGCAGGAAGTGCACCTTCTCGCCCTTCTCGAAGGCGGGACGGCACTTCTCGATGAGCTGGAGGTCGAGCGCGCCGCTCAGGCCGTGGTCCTGGGTGTGGAGGTGGCGCACGCCGACCTCTTCAGGCACTTCGGGGCGGTAGAAGACGCGGCTGAAGTCCAGGCCCTGCGCCTTCCAGTGCTCGATGCCCTTTTTCGTGTCGAGCAGGTCGGCGCGGCCGATCAGGTCGTCGAAGGAGCGGATGCCCAGGCTGGCCATGATGGCGCGGACTTCCTCGGCGATGAAGAAGAAGAAGTTGATGACGTGCTCGGGTTTGCCCTGGAAGCGGGCGCGCAGCACCGGGTCCTGCGTGGCCACGCCCACAGGGCAGGTGTTCAGGTGGCACTTGCGCATCATGATGCAGCCCTGCGCGACCAGCGGCGCGGTGGCGAAGCCGAACTCGTCGGCGCCCAGCAGCGCGGCGATCACGACGTCGCGGCCGGTCTTGAGCTGCCCGTCGGTCTGCACGCGCACGCGGTCGCGCAGGCGGTTCAGGACGAGGGTCTGCTGCGTCTCCGCCAGGCCCAGTTCCCAGGGCGACCCGGCGTGCTTGATGGAACTCCAGGGGCTGGCCCCGGTGCCGCCGTCGTGCCCGGCGATCACGATGTGGTCGGCCTTGGCCTTGGCGACCCCGGCGGCGATGGTGCCCACGCCGACCTCGGAGACGAGTTTCACGCTGATGTCCGCGCGGGGGTTCACGTTCTTCAGGTCGTGGATGAGCTGCGCGAGGTCCTCGATGGAGTAGATGTCGTGGTGCGGGGGCGGGCTGATCAGGCCCACGCCGGGCACGCTGTGGCGCAGGAAGCCGATATACTCGCTGACCTTCCCGCCGGGCAGCTGGCCGCCCTCGCCGGGCTTGGCGCCCTGCGCCATCTTGATCTGGATCTGGTCGGCGCTCGTCAGGTAGTTCGTGGTGACGCCGAAGCGACCCGAGGCGACCTGCTTGATCTTGCTGCGCAGGCTGTCGCCGGGTTCCAGCGGGTAGTCCACCTCGACCCGGCTCTCGCCGAGGATGCTGGCGAGGGTGTGGCCCTCGCCGAGCGTCTCGCCGCGCATCTCGCGTTCGTAGCGGGCGGGGTCCTCGCCGCCCTCGCCGGTGTTGCTCTTGCCGCCGATGCGGTTCATGGCGACGGCCAGGGTGGTGTGCGCCTCGGTGCTGATCGAGCCGAGGCTCATGGCGCCCGTGGCGAAGCGCTTGACGATCTCGCTGGCGGGTTCGACCTCCTCCAGCGGGACGGGGGTCACGCCGTCGGTGCGGAATTCAAAGAGGCCGCGCAGGGTCATGTGGCGCTTGCTCTGGTCGTTGATGATCCGGGCGTACTCCTCGAACGTGGCGTAGTTGCCGCTGCGCACCGAGTGCTGCAGCTTGGCAATCGAGTCCGGCGTCCACATGTGCTCCTCGCCGCGCACGCGCCACGCGTACTCGCCGCCCGCGTCGAGGTTCTGGGCCAGCACGGGGTCGTCGCTGAACGCGCCGCGGTGGTTGCGCAGGGCTTCTTCCGCCACCTCGAAGATGCCGATTCCGCCGACCTGGGTGGGCGTGCCGTAGAAGTACTTCTGCACGAAGTCGGTCTTCAGGCCGACCGCCTCGAACAGCTGCGCGCCGCAGTAGCTCATGTACGTGCTGACGCCCATCTTCGACATGATCTTGCTCAGGCCCTTGCCGATCGCCTTGATGTAGTTGTAGATGGCCTTGTGCGCGTCGATGCCGTGCAGGGCGGGCATGCCGGGCACGTCGGTGTGCAGGTTGATCAGGGTTTCCAGCGCGAGGTACGGGTGGATGGCCTCGGCGCCGTACCCGGCGAGCGCGGCGAAGTGGTGCACCTCGCGGGCGTCGCCGGTCTCGACGACCAGACCGACCTTCATGCGCAAGCCCGCCTTCACGAGGTGGTGGTGGATGCTGCTCAGGGCCAGCAGGCTGGGAATCGCGACGCGTTCGCGGTCCACGCGGCGGTCACTGATGACGATGATGTTGTGGCCGCTCTCGATGGCGTCCACCGCCCAGGCGTTGATGGTCGCCAGTTTGGCTTCCACGCCGCGCGCGCCCCACTCGGCGGGGTAGGTGATGTCGAGGTCGTACGCCTTGAACTTCCCGCGGGTGTGTTCCTCGATGTTGCGCACGCGGGCCATGTCGTCGAAGTCCAGGATGGGCTGCTCGACTTCCAGGCGCAGCTGCGGGTTCACGGCGTTGATGTCCAGCAGGTTCGGGCGCGGCCCCACGAACGACACGAGGCTCATGACGACCGACTCGCGGATCGGGTCGATGGGCGGGTTGGTGACCTGCGCGAACAGCTGCCGGAAGTAGTTGAACAGCGGCTTGTTCTTGCCGGACAGCACGGCCAGCGGGCTGTCGTTGCCCATGCTGCCGATGCCTTCCTCGCCGGTCAGGGCCATGGGGCCCATCAGGAACTTCAGGTCCTCCTGGGTGTACCCGAAGGCCTGCTGGCGGTCCAGCAGCGACTCGCGGAACTGCCCGACCGTGCCGGTCTCCTCGCTGTCGTCCAGGCGGAAGCGGGTGTTCTCCACCCACTGCGCGTAGGGTTTGGCGGACGCGAACTGGTTTTTCAGTTCGTCGTCCTCGATGATGCGGCCCTGCTCGAAGTCGATCAGGAACATGCGGCCCGGTTGCAGGCGCCACTTCTTCACGATCTTGCTCTCGGGGACGGGCAGCACGCCGGATTCGCTGGCCAGGATGACCAGATCGTCGCGGGTCTGCACGTAGCGGGCGGGGCGCAGGCCGTTGCGGTCCAGGGTCGCGCCGACCTGTCGGCCGTCGGTGAAGACCATCGCGGCCGGGCCGTCCCAGGGCTCCATCATGCTGGCGTGGTACTCGTAGAACGCGCGCCGGCGCGGGTCGAGGTTGGCATTCTGCTCCCAGGCCTCGGGGATCATCATCATGGCGGCGTGCGCCATGGGGTAGCCGGCCAGCGTCAGGAGTTCGAGCGCGTTGTCGAAGGTGGCGGTGTCGCTTTCGCCCTCGAAGGAGATCGGGTAGAGCTTCTTCAGGTCGTCGCCCAGCACGGGGCTCTGCATGATGCCCTCGCGGGCGCGCATCCAGTTGAAGTTCCCCTTGACGGTGTTGATCTCGCCGTTGTGCGCGACCATGCGGTAGGGGTGCGCCAGCGGCCACTCGGGGAAGGTGTTCGTGGAAAAGCGCTGGTGAACCAGGGCAAGCGCACTGACCACGCGTTCGTCCTGCAGGTCGAGGTAGTACTCGCCGACCTGCGTGGCGAGCAGCAGACCCTTGTAGATGACCGTGCGACACGACATGGACGGCACGTAGTACTCGGCGCCGTGCGTGAAGTTCAGCGCGCGGATGGCGTTGCTGGCCCGGCGGCGGATGACGTACAGCTTGCGTTCCAGCGCGTCGGGGACCAGCGTGTCGGGTCCGGCGCCGACGAACACCTGCCGGATGACGGGTTCCTTCTCCCGCACGGCGGGGCTCATGGGCATCTCGCGGTTGACGGGCACGTCCCGCCAGCCCAGCACGACCTGCCCCTCGGCGACGATGGCGCGTTCGAGTTCCTGCTCGCAGGCGCGGCGCGAGGCGATCTCCTTGGGCAGGAAGATCATGCCGACGCCGTAGTCGCCCAGGGGCGGCAGGGTCACACCCTGCGCGGCGAATTCGGCGCGGTAGAACTCGTCGGGAATCTGGATCAGGATGCCCGCGCCGTCGCCCATCAGGGGGTCGGCGCCGACCGCGCCGCGGTGGTCGAGGTTCTCGAGGATCTTGAGGCCCTGCTGCACGATGGCGTGGTTCTTGCGGCCCTTGATGTGCGCGACGAAGCCCACGCCGCAGGCGTCGTGCTCGGCACCGCTGTACAGGCCCTGCTCACGGGCGAGGTTCAGTTCCGCGCCGCTCGCGGGGGTGGCGGGGGTGTGCGGCGCTTCAGCCGGCGTCACCCGGTTGTCTGTTCTGTTCATGTTGACGCTCCCATCTCGCTCGTGACTCGCATCCGCCTGCGGGGTGCAGGCTGCTGGAATTACGATACAGACGGGCGCATGTCTATGCAGGGTCGTTGTTTATAACGGGGCTAAAGGTGGCCCGCATCATTTTTCGATCAAAGTGCACGGTTTTGCCAGAAACGGGCAACAAATGCCAGTCAAATGTGTCGGTCGCGCAACCGGGTGGGAGCAGAGGGCCGGTTGAGGCGCACACCTGCGCAGTACCGGCGAGGACCAGAACATGCCTCTGGAAGCGCTGCCATACATACTTTCCCCAGCGGTGCAAGCCCCTGACGGCGGCCTTCAGCCCGGCCGGGGGCTCAGGGCGGCGAGAGCAGCAGCAGCGCGATTTCCGGCTCGCACAGGTTCCGCAGCGGCACCCCGCTCATGCCCAGGCCACGACTCACGAACGCGGGCGACCCATACGCGCCTTTCACCCAGCCCATCGCGAACCGCTGCCCATACCGGCTGGGCACGACCGGCGCCCCGATCAGGGGGAAGCGCACCTGACCCCCGTGCGTGTGCCCGCATACCACCAGCCCCGCCGGACCCGGCAGGTCGGGCAGCAGGTCCGGATTGTGAATGACCAGGACCGTCGCCCGGTCCCCCGCCCCGGCCAGCGCGGCCGGGATGTCCGGCTGCCCGAACCACATGTCATCCACGCCGCCCACCCACACGTCGTCACGCAGCGCGCGGCCCTCATTGCGCAGGACGGTGACGCCCGCCCCGGCCAGCGCCTGCGCGAAGGCCTCGCGCCGCGCCTGCCAGTCCGCCCGGCGGCGACCGTAGCGGCGCCCCGCGCGGCCAAAATTCCCGTAATCGTGGTTGCCCCACACCGCGTACTTGCCCAGTGGCGCCTGCAACCGCGCCAGTTCACGCAGCAGCGGGTCCTCGGGGCGGTCCATGCGGGCGTCCAGCTGATCGCCGCCCAGCAGCACCACGTCCGGTTGCAGGGCGTTCGTGGCGTCCACCCACGCGGCCACGCTGCCCGCGCCGATGTACAGGCCGTAATGCAGGTCTGTCAGGAACGCGACGCTCAGCGGGGCGCGCAGGCCCGGCAGGGCGCGCGCGTGGCGCGTCACGCTGAACTCGAAGCCCTGCGCGACCCCCGCCCCGCCCCCCAGGGCCACGGCCGCCCCGCCGCCCAGCAGGGAGCGCAGGACCGCGCGCCTCGTGACCCTCACGCCTGCACCCTACACCCTCCCCCGGGCCGCTGCGTCCGCCGGAAGGTGCAGGCGCTAGACTACCCGGTATGAAGGTGCCCGACTTGCAGCTTGTCATCGACGTTCTGGACGAGGACGCGGGCCTCGCGGACGTGGAGGACACCCGCGGCCGCACCTACCAGCTGCCCGCCGAGTGGCTTCCCGGCGCTGCCGACGGGGCCGGCTACCGCGTCAGCACACACGCGGGCGCTGTCACGTTCACGCCCGACCCGGACGCCGCGCGGGCGCTGCGTGAACGCAGCAAGCAGACCCTGCTGGACTTCAGTGACGAGCACGACAGCGGCGAGCAGGACGACAGCCCCGCCGGGGGCCGCGCTTGACCCGCCAGGTGCTGATCATCCCGGACCTGCACGGCCGGCCGGACCTGCTGCGCGCCGCGCTGCATCAGTTCCCGGACGCGCACTACCTGGGCCTGGGTGACGCGGTTGACCGGGGCCCGCGCTCCATGGCGGTCGTGGGGACCCTGATGGACCTGCACCGCGCCGGGCGCGCCACGCTGCTGATGGGCAACCACGAGCGCATGATGCAAGAAGGCGTGAAGTACTACCGCCAGTACCTAGGCACGCACGACCTGGGCGATTACCGCCGCGCCATGGAGGGCTTCCAGTGGTGGATGAAGGCCGGGGGTGAAACGGTTCGCACGGAGCTGGGCGGCCTGACCCTGGAGAAGTTCCCGCCGCTGCTGGAGGAGTACCTGGGCGTCCTGAAGCGCGTGGTGTACGTCACGGCGGACGGGGAGATTCACGACCAGCCGCCCACGCATCCCAGCGTGCTCGTGTCGCACGCCGCGCCGCCCGTGCGGCACCCGCAGCACCTCAACCCGCTGTCGGCGGCGCTGTGGCTGCGGCCCTTCGAGGGGCCCTTCCCGCTGCCGGAAGGGGTCACGTACTCCGTGCACGGGCACACGCCCGTCCCGATTCCCTGCCGCCTGGGCCGCCACGTGTACCTGGACCTGGGCGCGTACGACACGGGCCGCCTGGCGGTCGCAGAGGTGAACGTGCACGGCCTGCCGAACGTGACGGTCCTGTGCGGGCGCGGGGACCCTAGCCGGGGCCGCCGGTACGCCCGGTTCGGCGAGCCGGTGCCGGTCACGCCGGTGGATCTGCCCGGCGCGCCGTCCCGCTGAGCGGGGGCGCGGGTCAGGCCCCCAGGGGCCGCAGGTCGTCCTGCCGCCCTGAGAGCCATTCGGGCGGACCGGCCCGCACGATCACGTCCTCTTCCAGGCCGATGAAGCCGTGCCCGGGCACCATGACGCCCAGCTCCAGGGTGTACACCTCGTCCTCACGGACCGCTCCCTCGACGGTCTGCCCGTAGCGGGGCCAGCGGGGCCCCAGGAGGGTGCCGCCGTCGTGCGTGGCGCGGCCCAGTCCGTGTCCCAGCGCGTGCTGGTACTCGGGGTACCCGGCGTTCACCAGCGCGGCGCGGGCAGCGTCCACGGCGTACCCGGGCGTGCCAGGGCGCAGGGCGTCCGCACCGGCCTGAATGGCGGCCCAGCATGCACGGAAGGCGGCCTGCACGGCGTCCGCGACCGGCTGACCGTCCGGCAGGCGGTACACCCGCTGGAGGTCCGAGCCGTACCCGTGCGCCAGCCGCACGCCGTAATCGATGTGCAGCAGCGCGCCGGGGTGCAGGGCGTGCTCACCGGGCGGCGCGTGCGAGGGCCGGCTGTCCGGGCCGATGTGCACGTTCGGGCAGGCCGCCCAGCCCCAGGTGGGCTCGGCGCCGTCGCGGCGGCACAGCCCATGCAGGAACGCCGCCACGTCCCGTTCGGTCCAGCCGGGCCGGGCAGCGGCCGCCATCTCGCGCAGGTGGGCTTCCGCCAGGGCCACGGCCTCCCGGATCGCGGCGTGTTCCTCGGGGGTCTTGACTGACCGCAACTGACCCAGCAGCGGCGCGGCGCTGTCCCACGCCAGCGCGGGCAGGTCAGCGGCGGGGGCCAGCCAGCCGCGCACGCGGCGTTCCAGGCCCGCGGTCAGGCCGTCGCACAGGGGGTCGTCCTCGCTGATGTTCAGCAGCACGCGCCGCGCGCCCAGCCGCGTGACCTCGACCCGCAGCAGAGCCCGTAGATCGGCGTCGTAGCCGTGCACGGTCCAGCCGGGCGGCACGGCGTCCGCGTCGAAGCGGCCCACGATCGCCACCGCCTCAGTGCGGGTCAGCAGGAAGAGGCTGTCCCAGGTGACATCCACACCCGCCACGAGCGTCAGGGCCGGTTCCGGGCGCACGCCCGACTCGCGCGCCGCGATCAGCCACACCTCGCCCGGCTCGAGGAGCGCCTGCGCCTGCCGCCGCTTGCCGTCCTGAAGCGCGTGGAATGCCGTGTTGGGTGCCATACGAGAGGATAGAGATTCAGTCGGGCGCCGGTGCGCTCAGGATCGCCTGCGCCTGCGCGAGGCCCTCAGGGGTGTCCACATCCAGCAGCAGCCGGGCGGGAAAGGTCAGCGTGACGGCCTGCGCGGCGTGCTGGCGGATCAGGTGACGGGGGCCGTGATCGGCGTCCGGGGTGTCCTGCACGGCGCGCAGCAGATCGGCGCGGAACAGGTGTGGGGGCGCCCGGACCGGTTCGGTGCCGGGCCCGGCGTACTCGGCCAGCACGACCGGCGCGCCCGAGTCCCGGAACGCGGCCAGCAGCGCGGAGTGCTCCGCGCCGCTCAGCAGCGGCATGTCCGCCAGCGCGAAGTTCGCCGCCAGTCCCGCAGGCAGCGCCGCGGCGGCGACGCGGAAGGAACTCGCCAGGCCCCGCGCGGGGTCGGGGTTCACCACGAACGTGAACGGCAGGCCCGCTAGCGCCGCCCGGACGCCCTCCCCGACCTCACCGGGGGGCAGGACGCACAGCAGCGTGTCGTGACCGCCGTCCGCGAGGGCCTGCGCGGCGTGCCGGACCAGGGGCCGCCCGGCCAGCGGTTCAAGCTGTTTGGGGCGGCCCATGCGGGTGCTGCGCCCGGCGGCCAGCAGCACGCCCGCGACCGGATCCTGGGGGAAGGGGGGCATACCCTGAATCGTAGGCCAATCTTTCTGCAACCCCCACGCCCCTACAATGCGGGGCGTCAGGTCAACCGGTTCTGCCCGCGCCGCTGCGGGCTCACGCTTCCCTTCCCGTGGAGGTCACGCATGAAACTCAGTTACTCAGGTCAGGAGAAGGTGCAGGCGTCGCCCGCCGCCGTGTGGGCGTTCGTGCAGGACCCGGAACGGGTCGCGCGCTGCCTGCCGGACGTGCAGGACGTCGTCGTGCACGACCAGACGCACATGGACGCCACCGTGCAGGTGGGGGTCGGCATGGTGCGCGGCAAGTTCAAGTTCAAGATTGAGGTGCTGCCCGATGAGGCGGCCAACTGCGTGAACGTGAAGGTGCAGGGCGGCGGGCTGGGCAGCGTCGTGGATCTCACGGCGGGCGCGAACGTCGTGGACAACGGCGACGGCACCACCACGCTGGACTGGACGGGGGACGCCACCATGCGCGGCCCGGTCGCCACGGTGGGTGGGCGCCTGCTGGACGCGCAGGCGCAGAAGCTGATCTCGAAGACCTTCGAGAACATGAGTGCGAACGTGAGTGCCTCCGCCGGCACGCTGGCCTAGGCGTGCGCGGCGCCCGGCTTCACGGGGTGGCCCCGGCTGCCGGCGTGAAGCCGGGCGCGGCCTCAGCCCGGTTCAGTGCTGGGCAGGGCCAGCGGCGCGCGGGGCGGCACGGCGCTCACCTCGCCGTGGGGCGAGACGGCCAGCACCCCGGCCTCCGCGAGGGTCCAGATGGCGCGGTGAACGCTCATCTCGGTCGCGGCGTCCCCTCCGGGCGCCAGGCGGTCAAGCATCTGGGTATACCGCAGGGTTCCGGCGCTGCCCCCAGCCCAGGGGGTGACGTCCAGCACGGCGCGCAGCACCTGCCGCTGCGTGGGCGTCTGCGCCCGGGCCAGCAGGGTGCGCCGCGCCTCCTCCTGACTCAGGCGGGCCTCGCGGGCCTCACGGCGCCGGGTGAGCAGCGCCAGCACCTCCGGGTCGCTGGGCGCGCCGCCCCGTCGCTCCGTGATCAGGCGCTCCAGGCGATCGTCGGCGCGCTGCGAAGCCCGGTCGCGCAGGTCTCGGGCGCGGGCGCGCAGGCCCGCCCCGGCCTCCTCCACGGGTTCGCGCAGGGCGCTGACGGTGCGGCGCGCCACCTGCGTGGCGTCCGCGACGGGATCGGGGGCCGGGTCGGCCAGGGCGCGGCCCAGGCGGATCAGCGTGTTCAGGGTTCGGGTGCGGCGCTCGCTCATGGGTGCTCCGGGGCCCCGGTGCGGGGCGGATGGGGTCAGCTTAGCGGCCCGGGCCGGGCGGGCACGTCCGCCGAAAGGCGCAGTGAAGACCACGGCGGCCGGGCCGCCTGCCCCCAGTACGGGGTGGCGGCCCGGCCAGTTGCGCCACGCGGTCCGTGCGCGCCCGGGCGCTCAGGCCACCTGACCGGACGGCGCGAGGGGCTCCGGGGTGTCCAGTTCACCCTGCGCGGTCCGGCGCGTGGTCCACAGGGCGCCCAGGCCCGGTCCGGCCACACTGACGGCCCCGACGACCGCCCACAGCAGGCCGCTGTCTGTGGGATCAAGCAGCGCGGCCAGGATCAGCAGGGCGCAGGTGATACTGCCGTGCGCGGTCAGGGCCGGCAGCAGGCTCATCCGGGCGCGGCGGGCCTGGGCGGCGCGGGCGCCGAAGTGCAGGCCCGCAGTGAGGGCGATCAGGGCGCACAGCAGCAGGGGCAGCGTCATACCCCGAGCGTAGGCGGCCTCCTCTCACCGGAGCGTCACGTCCGCCCGGGCAGTCAGAAGATTAAGATGCGGGCATCAGATGTTTTTTCCTCACCAGGAGCGCAGATCATGAACGGTAAGAACCACTGTCAGACGACCCGGGGCGCCTCATGATCCCGGCCGTGCAGGAGTTGCAGGACGCCTTCCAGACGCGCGGGTACGTGGCCGGGGACGCCCTGGCGACCTCGCTGCGGCTGGTGGTGGGCCTGGGCAAGCCGCTGCTGCTGGAGGGTCCGGCCGGGGTCGGGAAGACCGAGGCGGCCAAGACGCTGGCGGACGTGCTGGACACCCGCCTGATCCGCCTGCAGTGCTACGAGGGGCTGGACGCGCAGTCGGCGCTGTACGAGTGGAACTACGCGCGGCAGCTGCTGCACCTGCGCGCGGCGGAACTGCGGGGCGACGGCGTGGCCGACGACGACCTGTACGGCGAGACGTTCCTGATGCCCCGGCCCCTGTTGCAGGCCATCCGCGAGCCGAAACCCGCCGTGCTGCTGATCGACGAGATCGACCGGGCCGACGACGCCTTCGAGGCCTTCTTGCTGGAACTGCTGGCCGAGTGGCAGATCACCGTGCCTGAACTGGGCACCCTGAGCGCCGTGAGCCGCCCGCACGTGATCCTCACCAGCAACCGCTCCCGGGAACTCAGTGACGCCCTGCGCCGCCGCTGCCTGTACCACTGGACGGAATACCCCAGCCGCGCACAGGAACTGCTGATCGTGCAGTCGCGCCTGCCGGGCATCAACGAGACCCTGGCGCGGCAGGTGACAGACGCCGTGCACGCCCTGCGCGCCCTGCCCCTGGGCAAGACGCCGGGCGTGGCCGAGACGCTCGACTGGGCCTCGGCGCTGCTCAGCCTGCATGCCGACCACCTGGACGCCGGGGCCCTGCAGGCCACGCTAGGCGCGGTACTGAAACTGCGCGAGGATCAGCTGCTGGCCGCCCCCACCCTGCAGGGGGTGGCGGCAAAGGCGCAGGCGCGTGGCTGACGCCGCCCGGTCCGTCTCGCCGTCGCTGGCCGCGCAGGTAACGGCCTTTGCCGCTCGGTTGCGGCGCCAGCACGGGTTCCTGATCGGGCCGGGCGAGGTGCGCGACGCGCTGCGGGCCCTGGAGTGGGTGGATGTCCTCTCGCGGCGCGAGGTGCGGGGCGCGCTGCGGGCCGTGCTGACGGCCAGTCCCGAGCAGGGCCGCACCTTCGACCTGGAATTCAACGCGTTCTTCCGCGCGGCCGGCCAGCCGCAGCCCACCCTGCCGCCCCTGCTCCCGGAGACGCCCGCACCGACCGAGCCGGACCCGGACGGGAAGGAGCAGCAGCCCCCTGACCGCGAGCCGGGTCCCGACCCGGACCAGCGCCAGGAGCCGGCGCCGCCCACCCCGCAGGCCGGGGCCGATCCAGGGGGCGACCTGCCCGACGGGGACGCCCTGGGAGACGGGCTGGACAGCCCGGACGGCGACGAGCAGGACGCCCCGGTCATGCAGGCGCGCGTCAGTCCGAACGCCGCGCCGGGCGAGGCGCTGCGCGTGGACGCGGGCGACCTGCCGGGCCTGCTGCGCGCCGCCACGGGCCTGATCCGCGCGCTGGAACTGGGCCGCGCCCGCCGCCTGCGCCCCCTGCCGCGCGGGCCGAAACTGGACGCGCGGCGCACCCTGCACGCCGCCGCCCGCACCGCCGGGGACGCCGTGCACCTGCGCTGGCTGGGCCGCCCGCGCCGCGCGCCGCGCTTTCTGCTGGTGCTGGACGGCAGCCGCTCGATGGGCCGGGACGCCACGCTGCTGCTGCGTTTTGCGCAGGCACTGCACCTGCGCTCCCGGCGGGTGGAGGTCTACGCGTTCAGCACCGCCCTGACCCGCCTGACCCCCCTGATCCGCGGCGCCGCGCCGGGGCAGCCGCTGACCCTGCCGGACCTGGGGGACGCCTGGGGCGGCGGCACGCGCATCGGGGAGAACCTGCTGCGCCTCGCGCGGGACGAGCGGGGCCGCGTGAACCGCGACACGGTCATCCTGATCCTCAGTGACGGCCTGGACACCGGCGACCCGGCCCTGGTCGGGCGCGCCCTGCGGGACCTGCGGCGGCGCGCGGCGGGCGTCGTGTGGCTCTCACCGCTGGCCGCCACGCCCGGCTACCGCCCCGTGCAGCGGGCCGTGGCGGCCGCCCTGCCGCACCTGGACGCCCTGCTGCCCGCGGGCGGCCCGGAGGACCTGCACGCCCTGGGCCGCCGCCTGCGCGCCGCGCGCCTCTCCCGTGGCGCCGCGCCACCGGTATCCTGAGGGCACCGCGCACGCAGCAGCAGAGCACTCACCTGAACCGGCCGGCCCGAGGTCACGGCGCCGACCCTCCTTCCCGGGCCGCTCCGGCAGGACACAGGCCAGCAGGAGATCACGCCCTGCTGGCCCAGCCGCTCATGGGCTGTCCGCGTTCAGAGGTCGCGGCGGCTGAAGCGCCACATGGCGGCCGCCAGGCCCAGCACGCTGAGCACGGCGGCCCAGCCGATCAATAACGGATCGACCGGCACGGAGCTGACGAAGGGGTTGGCGCCGCGGCTGAACTCCCCGACCTGCCGCATGATGTCCGGCTGGAGGTGGTAGCTGGCGCCCAGCCACAGGGCGTTCGTGGGCATCAGGGCGTTCGCCACGCGGCCCAGGGTGGTCAGGGTGGGCGTGTCGGCCAGCGTGCCGATGGCGCTGAGGATCCCGCCGGTGAAGCCCACGCCGTACAGCACGAACACACCGATACCGTTGGCGAGCGTGGTGAACAGGGTGCTGCCCAGCACGGTCAGGGAGGTCAGGACCGTGACGGCCAGCAGCAGCAGGCCGGCGGCGGGCAGCGCCTCGGGCGGGGTGTACCCGGTGATCAGGCGGATGCCCCCCAGCAGTCCGGCGCTGAGCAGCGCGACGTACGCGACGTTCACGGCCGTGAAGCCCAGCCAGCGGCCCGCGACGAGCTGAGCGCGGCTGACGGGCCGGGCGATGACGCTCTGCATGACGCCGCTCTCGATGTCGCCGCTGATCGCCCCGACGGTGGACAGCACGCCCATCAGGGACCCCAGGAAGTACACGAGGTACATGCCGAACATCGCGCTGAACATGACCGGGAGGTTCGCGGCGCCGGTGGGGCTGCGGCCGTCCAGGCCCGCCTGCACCGCGCGGTCGTCCAGCGTGAGTTCCAGGCGGTACACGCCGAACAGGAAGAATCCCAGGAAAAGAGCGGAGAGGATCAGCAGGACGCTCACGAGGCGCTTGCGGGTGGCTTCCCGCAGGGACAGTTCGGCGATCAGCAGGACGTTACGCACGGCGGACCTCCGTCTGGGCGCGGGCCGCTTCGGTGCGGGCCGCTTCCGGGGTGTCCTCGATCAGGTCGAGGAACATGGTTTCCAGGTCGGGGCGGCGGGGCGTCAGGGCGTACAGGCGGGCGCCGCTGGCGTGCACGGCGTCCGCCACGGCGGGCACCTGGTCGTCGCGGGTCAGCCACAGTTCCACGTCCGCGCGGCCCGGGGTGTTCGTGTCGGTGCGGCGCACCTCGCCCAGGCGGGCCAGGGCCGCGAGCAGGTCTTCCGGCAGGGTATCCACGCGCAGGTCGACGGGCAGCACGCCGCCCATGAGTTCCCGCATGCTGCCCTGCGTGAGCACCTGGCCGCGCTTCACGAAGGCCACGCGGTCGCAGACCTGCTCCACCTCGCTCAGCAGGTGGGAGTTCAGGAACACCGAGGCGCCCTGCGCGCGCAGCCGCTCGATGATCTCGCGCACCTCGACCCGCCCGATGGGGTCCAGGGCGCTGGTGGGTTCATCCAGAAACACCAGCTCCGGGCGGGCCAGGATCGCCCCGGCCAGCCCGGCGCGCTGGAGCATGCCCTTGCTGTAGCCGCCCAGCGTCTCGTGCCCGCGCCCGCCCAGGCCGACCTCGTCCAGCACCTGCGGGATGCGCGCGCGGCGTTCGGTGGCGCTCAGGCCGGCCAGGCGCCCGTGGAAGTCCAGGAATTCGTGGCCGGTCATCCAGGTCTGGAAGCGGAACTGTTCGGGCAGGAAGCCCAGCCGGGCGCGTACGGCCGGGTCGTTGGGGTGGCCGCCCAGCACGCGCACCTGCCCACCGCTGGGCTGCACGAGGCCCAGCAGCATCTTCACGGTGGTGCTCTTGCCCGCGCCGTTTGGGCCCAGGAATCCGAACACCTCGCCGCGGGGGACGTTCAGGGTCAGGCCGTCCACGACCGCCCGCCCCCGGTACGTCTTGCGCAGTTCGCGCGTGTCGATGGCCGCTTCAGTCATGCCGCCCAGCATAGGCGCGCCGGTGCCGGGCCCGCGTCCACCTTTCGGTGAGCGCCGCCCCCCCCAGTTCCCCCACCGGAGGCCGTACAGGTGACCTTACTGAAGGAGGGGCGTTTCATGGAGAATGAGGCTCAGATGCCTGCCACCCCCACGCGGGACCACCTGGACGCGCTGCTGCCCGCCGACACGCCCACCGACCTGATGGCCCGCCTGCGGACCGCCAAGGACGGGCAGGCGCGGGCGCTGGCGCTGGTCGAGGTGGCCCGTCACACCCGCGAGACGTCGCTGGGGAGCGCGCAGGCGCTCGGTGAAGCCGCCCTGAGTGAGGCGCTGCGCTGCGGGTCCGCCCGCGCCGCCGTGGAGGCCCTGATCGGCCTGACGTTCGTGTCGGCCAGTCTGGGCCAGCAGGAGCGGGCGCTAGACGCCATCGGGCGCGCGCAGGCCATGCTGGAAGAACACCGCCTGACGGAACTGCTGTCCGCCGTGCTGAATACCCGCGCCCTGACGCGCCTGACCGGCGGGGACGTCACGGGCGCCCGGCAGGACCTGCAGGACGCCCTGGACCTCGCCCGGCAGGCGCGCGACCCGGCCGACCAGGGCAACGCACTGGTGAACCTGGCGTGGCTGGCGTGCAGCACCGGCGATCCCAAGGACGCCCTGCACCACCTGAACCTGCTGGAGGAACTGATTCACACGCTGGGCGACGAGGGCCTCGCCGAGAGTCTCAGCGCGTACCTGCACGAGAACCGCGCGCACGCCTACGCGCTGCTGGCCCGGCAGGCGCAGGAACTCGGCCGGGAGGACGCGCAGCGGCAGGCGGTGCAGCAGGGCCTGATGGTGCTGCGCGCCGCCCGCACGGCCCTTCAGGCGACGCCCAGCCTGACCAGTGAACTGCTGTGCGCCGCGCACGAGTCCACGCTGCTGCGCCTGCAAGGGGACCTGCGCGGCGCCGAACGCCTGGCGCGCCGCGCGGCGCAGCTGAACGCCGTCCTGAAGCAGCAGCTGTACATCGAACCGCAGGTGTGCCTGGCGGAACTCCTCCAGGCCCGCGGGGAGATCGACGCGGCGCTCTCGCAGTACAGCGCGGCGCTGGACATCGCCCGGCGCCAGCACCGCCACCTGGACATCCAGCGGCTGCTGAGCGCCATCAGCGCCCTGCACGAGCAGCAGGGTCGGCTGCCCGAGGCGCTTGACGTGCTGCGCGAGGCGCTCCAGGCGGCCAACACGGCGCTGGACCGCGTGAACGGCGCCGCCGCCCGCCACCTGCAACTCGACCGGGAACTGCGGCAGGCCCGCGCGGACGCCAGTTCCTGGCAGGACCGCCTGCGGCACGCGGAGGTGCAGGCCCGCCAGGACCCCCTGACCGGGCTCCTCAACCGCCGCGGCCTGGAAGAGGGCCTTCAGCAGCTGCAGTTCCCGGGGGACGGCGCGCGGCCCGCGGACTGGTCGCTGCTGGCCGTGGCGTTCGTGGACGTGGACCACTTCAAGCACGTGAACGACCGCCACTCGCACGCAGTGGGCGATCAGGTGCTGCGCGTGGTGGGGCGCCTGCTGGCGGGGCAGGTGCGGCCCGGGGACCTGCTGGGCCGCTACGGGGGGGAGGAGTTCGTGCTGGTCACCCCGGTCCGCACGCGCGGCCGGGCGCACGGCCTGGCGGAATCCTGCCGCCGGGCCGTGGAGGCGCACGACTGGTCCGCACTGCTGCCGGACATGCACCTGACGGCCAGCGTGGGGTACGCCGTGACCACCCCGGACCGGTTGCCGCAGGCGCTGCGCATCGCGGACGATCACCTGTACCGCGCGAAGAACGCCGGGCGCAACCGCGTGTTCCCCGCCGCACCCTGACCCCTGGCCGCAGGCGCGGCGGCGGCCTTCATTCGCGCTGCGCTGCCGCGCGGGGCGCTACACTCGCCCCTGGATGCCGCTGGAACCGGGAACGCAACTTGCCGGGCGTTACGACCTGCTCGCCCTGCTGGGCGAGGGCGGCAGCGCCCGCGTGTTCCGCGCGCACGACACCCTGCTGAGCCGTGAGGTCGCCCTGAAGGTGCAGCACGCGCACGTGCCCGACTCGGACCGCGAACGCTTCCTGCGGGAGGTCCGCACCCTGGCGCGCCTGACGCACCCGGGCGTGATCCCAGTGCTGGACCTGGGCACCGACCCGGAGGCCGGGCGGCCCTTTTTCACCATGCCGCTCATGACCGGCGGTCCCGTGACGGCGCTGGGCCCGCTGGAGGACGCGCCGCTGCCCCTGGCGCGCTTCCTGACAGCCGCGGCCGCCGCGTCCCGGGCGCTGCATTTCATTCATGCGCGCGGCATCACGCACCGCGACCTGACGCCCGGGAACGTCCTGCTGGACGACGCGTGGATGCCCCGCATCATGGACTTCGGGCTGGTCGCCCTGACCGAGCAGACCCGCCACCTCACGCGCAGTGGCGTGACCCTGGGCACCCCCGCGTACATGGCGCCCGAGCAGGCGCGCGGCGTGGGCGTCGGCCCCCTGAGTGACCTGTACGCGCTGGGCGCCGTGCTGTACCGCGTGGCGTGCGGCAGCCCGCCGTTCGTGGGTGACAGCGACCAGAGCGTGCTGTACCAGCACGTGTACGAGGCCGCGCCCGACCCGCGCGACCTGAACCCGGCCGTGCCGGACGCCGTGGCCCGCGTGCTGCTCAGCCTCCTGACCAAACGGCCCGAGGAGCGGCCCCCCACCGGCGAGGCGCTGGCGCACCTGTGGGCGCTGGCGCGGCGTGACATCTGGACCTCGCACGCGCGCGGACAGTACCGCGGGGGCCGCACCCGCACCGGCGAGCACCCGGACGGCCCCGCCCAGGTGGACGCCCTGCGCGAAGCCTGGAGCGTGCCCCTCCCCGGCGAGGTCACGTGGCCCGCCGCGGTCATGGGCGAAGGCGACCTCGTGGCCGTCGGCACCCGCGGCGGACAGCTCGTCCTCACGCACGCGTCGGGGCGGCCCTTTGCCACGTACGCCGCGCGCGACGAGGTCACCGCGCCCGCCACCTTCCACGCCGGGCACGTGCTGTTCGGGGCGTGGGACGGCACGCTGCGCCGCGTGGACCTCACCAGCGGCGCGCAGCTGTGGCAGCACAAGGCCCGCGCGGAACTCACGGGCGCACCCACCCTCTGGCACGGGCAGGTGCTCGCCAGCAGCCGCGACGGGCACCTGTACGCCCTGAACGCCCAGACCGGCGACCTCAGGTGGGCGTACCGCACGGGCGGCCCGGTCGCCGCCAGCCCCCTGGTGTGGGCCGGCGCGGCCCTGGTCAGCGACGAGAACGGCTGGCTGCACGCCCTGGACGCCCGCAGCGGCCACGGCCTGTGGAAGGTCGAGGTGGGCACCATGCACGGCACGCCCGCCCTGATCCCCACCGCGCCCGGCAGCGCCACCCTGGTCGTCGCCACCTGGGAGGGCGAGGTGCACGCCCTGACGCTGCGCGCCGGAACGGGCCGCGTCAGCATTGACCCCGACCCGATCCTGTGGACGTACGACCTGGAAGACGAGGTCTGGGCCTCCCCCGCGCTGACGCTGTCCGGCGCGCCCGGCGGCACCGCCATCCTGGCCGGCTGGAGCGGCGAGGTCCGCGCCCTGCGCCTCAGTGACGGCGAGGACCTCTGGACGCACCGCCTGCAGGGCCGGGTGACGGCCAGTCCCGTCATCAGCGCCGGACTGGTGTTCCTCGCCTCCGAGGACGGCGAACTGTGCGCGCTGGACGTCCGCAGTGGCGCCGTCCGCTGGACACACCGCGAGACCACCGGCGTGCAGGCCACCCCCCTGGCCGCCGACGGCACGCTGTACGTGGCGTTCATGAACGGCACCCTGCGCGCCTACCGCGCCGCGCCGCGCCCCAGCTGAGCGGGCCGCCCCTGAGGCTTCTCAGGTGGGCGTGACATTTGCTTTAACACACGCGCCTACACTGACAGCAGGTGAACGCGGCCAGCCCACGCCGGGCGGCCCGAGGAGGAACGAACCCCATGCCCAACATCGGACCTGCTGAACTGCTGGTGATTCTGCTCGTCGCGCTGGTCGTCTTCGGCCCCCGCAAACTTCCCGAACTCGGCAAGAGCCTCGGCGCGGGCCTGCGTGAATTCCGCAAGAGCACCCAGGGCCTGAAAGACGAGTTCGAGGGCAGCATGCGCGACACGCCCCCCGGCCCCGCCCCCGTCCAGACCATCCACGCGCCCGCCCAGGCCGTCGCCGCCCCAGCGCAGGCCGTGACCGCGCCCGCCCCGCAGGCCGTCACGGCCGAGACGGTCACAGCCCCCACCCCCAAAGACCAGGTCTGAACCGCAATCCAGACCAGTGCCAGGCGGCCTCCGGGTCGCCTGTGCTCTGTCACGCGTCCATCAAGAGCATCCGGTCAGGCTGGCGCGGCGCCCACCCCTCAGGACGCTGCGGACAGCCCTGCCCCCCTAGGAACACGCTCCTCATTCTGGTTCGCGCTCATGTGAGGCAGAGCGGCTTCGGCCTGCTTGTTACGCTGCGGGTCATATGTCGTGGACTGGGGATTGTACGTGCTGGCGCGGGTGAGGAGCGCGGCGCTGTTCGGCGTGGACGCGGTACCGGTGGAGGTCGAGGTGGACGTCTCGCCAGGCCTGCCTGCGTTCACAGTGGTGGGCCTGCCGGACCAGTCAGTGAGCGAGGCGCGCGAGCGGGTGCGGGCGGCGGTGCGGAACGCGGGCCTGCCGTTCCCGGCGGCGCGGATCACCGTGAACCTGGCCCCGGCGGACCTGCGCAAGGAGGGGCCACTGTACGACCTGCCCATCGCACTGGGCGTGCTGGCCGCGCAGGAGGCCGTGCCACTGGCCGCGTTGGCAGGGGTGGTGGTGGCGGGCGAACTGGCCCTGGACGGATCACTCCGGCCGGTGGCCGGGGCCGTGAACCTGGCGCTCCTGGCCGGGTCGCTGGGCGCAGACGTGCTCCTCCCGGAGGGGAACGCGCCCGAGGCGGCGCTGATCGAGGGCACGCAGGTGTTTGGCGCGGCGTCCCTGCTAGATGCGGTGCGCCACCTGACGGGCGCGGCAACGCTGAACGTGACGCCGCCCCCCAACCCAGACACGCCGGACAGCGCCGCCCTGCTGGATCTGGCGGACCTGAAAGGCCAATCCGGGGCGCGCCGGGCGCTGGAGGTGGCCCTGGCAGGCGGGCACAATCTGCTGCTGGTGGGCTCGCCGGGCAGCGGGAAGACCATGCTGGCCCGGCGCGCGCCGGGGCTCCTGCCGCCACTCACGCGGGCGGAGGCGCTGGAGGTGACGCGGATTCACTCGGCGGCGGGACTGCTGACCGCGCGGGGGCAACTGAGCCTGCAGGCGCCCTACCGCACGCCCCACCACACCGTATCGGACGCAGGTCTGATCGGCGGCGGCAGCGTGCCCCGCCCGGGCGAGGTGAGCCTGGCCCACCGGGGCCTGCTGTTCCTCGATGAATTCCCGGAGTTCAGCCGTAAGGCGCTGGAAACGCTGCGCCAGCCGCTGGAAGACGGTCACGTGACGATCAGCCGCGCGCGGGCCAGCGTGCAGTACCCGGCGCGGTTTCAGCTGGTCGCGGCGATGAACCCCTGTCCGTGTGGGCATCACGGCGACCCGGAGAAGGCGTGTGCCTGCACGCTTGCCGAGCGGACGCGCTACGCGGCCCGGTTGAGTGGGCCGCTGCTGGACCGGATTGATCTGCTGGTGCGGGTGCCTCGCCTGACGGTGGATGAGTTGACGCGCGCGCCGGAACCGGAGGCGTCTGGTCCGGTGCGGGCCCGGATTCTGGCCGCTCGGGCGCGGATGCTGGAGCGCCAGGGGGCGCGGAACGCGGATCTGCATGGGCAGGCGCTGCGGCGAGCCGCGCCGCTGGGCGCCGGACCGGAGGGGTTCGCGCGGGCGGCGGCGCGGCAGCTGGGCCTGACGGGCAGGGGATTTGACCGTGTGGTGCGTGTGGCGCGGACGGTGGCGGATCTGGCGGGCAGTGACGACATCCGCGAGGCTCATCTGGCGGAGGCAGTCACGTACCGTCCGCGTGACCTGGGCAGCGGCTGACCGTTACCCTATTCGGCGTGAGTGCCGCCCCTGTCCCGAATTACGAGTGGTTGTTCGCCCGCACCCGCGCGGGTCGTGAGCGGGGACCTGGGGTGGCGCGGGCGCTGCTGGACGCGCTGGGCCGCCCGGACACACAGTTCCGGAGTGTGCGGGTGGTGGGCACGAACGGGAAGGGCAGCACCTGCGCAATGCTGGAGGCGGGGCTGCGCGCGGCGGGGGTGCGGGCGGGGCGGTTCACGAGTCCGCACCTGACGCACTTCGAGGAGCGGGTGCGGGTGAACGGCGAGCCGATCCCGGCCGCGGAGACGGCGGCGTTCATCGCCTGGGCGCGCGCGCACGGGGGGGACGCGGCGTTCTTCGATCTGACGCTGGCGCTGGCGGCGCGGGTGTTCGCGGCGAGGGGTGTGGAGGTCGCGGTCATGGAGGCCGGGGTGGGCGGCGCGACGGACGCGACGCAGGCGCTGGAGAACGTGGCGGCGGTGGCGCTGACAAACGTGGCGCTCGATCACGTGGGCGTGCTGGGGAGCACGGTGGCGCAGATCGCGCGGGACAAGGCGGGCGCGGCTCGGCCCGGCGTGCCGCTGCTGACCACGGCGGCAGAGGAGGCGCTGGACGTGATCGCGGAGGTCGCTGAGGGGGTGGGGGCGCCGCTGCTCACCCCAGGCACCCACCCGGACCTGTTCGCGCTGCCGCGCCCGCCGCGGCTGGAGGGACCGCATCAGGCGCGCAATGCCGCGCTGGCCGCCGCGACCCTCCGCACGCTGGGGTACGGGGCGGGCGTGGACGGCGCGCTGGACGCCACGCACCCGGGCCGCCTGGAACGCTTCGACGTGGACGGGCGGACGGTCCTCGTGGACGGCGCGCACAACCCGCACGCGGCTCAGGCGCTGGCGCTGGCGGTGCCGCGCGCGGACGTGCTTCTGTTCGGAAACCTCGCCCGGAAGGACACCGCGGCGACGCTCGCACCGCTGCTGACGGTGGCGGCGCGGCGGGTGTTCACGGCGCCCGGCGACCTCGCCACGCCGCCACAGGAGCTGGCGGCCCAGTACAGCGGGGACGCCATCCCGGAGCCCGCGCAGGCGCTGGCGCACGCCCTGAGGCTCACGCCGCCCGGCGGTACGCTGCTGGTTGCCGGGAGCCTGTACCTCGCCGGGCAGACCCGCACGCTGCTGGGGGGCGCTTGACAGGTTCCGGGGCCGCCCGTATACTTCTCCTCGCTCTGGATCGTTAGCTCAATTGGCAGAGCAGCTGACTCTTAATCAGCGGGTTGTAGGTTCGATTCCTACACGATCCACCACACTGAGAAGCCCCCGCCCCGCGCGGGGGTTTTTCCTGTTGCTCCTCCCCTGCTGCTCTCGGCGCGCGGGCCGCGTGCTGCTTCGGGCGCGTACACTGGCCTCTATGTTGCTGTACGGGCGGAATCCGGTGCTGGAAGCGTTGCAGGACGGACGGGTGTCCGAGGTGCTGGTCGCGCGTGGGGTGGAAGAGGCGTTCGTGGCGCAGCTCAAGGCCACGGGCGTGCGGATGAAGTTTGCGCCGCGCATCGAGCTCGATCAGCTGGCGGGCACGACGCAGCATCAGGGCGTCCTGACCGAGGTGGAGGACCTGGAATGGGCGTCGGTGGACGACATCCTGGATCTCGCGGAGAAGCGCGGTGAGGACCTGCTGATCGTGCTGCTGGACGGCATCACGGACCCGCGGAACTTCGGAGCGATCATCCGCAGTGCGGAGGTGCTGGGCGCGCACGGCGTGGTCGTCGAGGAGCGCCGCAGCGCGCCGCTGTCCCCGGTCGTGGCGAAGACGGCGGCGGGCGCCACGAGTTACCTGCCGGTCGCGCAGACGAAGAACCTGCCGCGCCTGATGGACGCCCTGAAGAAGGACGGCGTGTGGGTGTACGGCGCGGCGGGCGAGGCGGCGCAGGACGTCCGGAAGGTGGATTTCAGCGGGAAGGTGGCGTTGGTGATCGGCGCGGAGGGCGAGGGCATGCGCCGTCTGGTGCGTGAGAAGTGCGACGCGCTGGTCAGCATTCCGGTGCGGGGGCGGGTGCAGAGCCTAAACGCGTCGGTCGCGGCGGGCATCCTGCTGTTCGAGGCGTCCCGGGGCCGCGCGTGAGTGACCGCCGGGTGGAGGTCCTGCGCGGTGAGAAGTTGACGCTGGAGGTCCTGCCGGAGGTGGGGGCCAGCGTCCTGAACCTGCGCGCCGCGTCGGGCCGCCCGGTGCTGCGCCCGGTCGAACTGGGGAGCGTGGAGACGAGCAGCCAGTGCGCGAGCTTCACGCTGATCCCGTTCAGCAACCGCGTCCGCGACGCAAAATTCGTGTTCGGAGGCCGTGAGATTCAGCTCCGCCCGAACACGAAGGACGGACTGGCGCAGCACGGGGACGTGCGCAACCGCCCCTGGCACGCCGAGCGCGTGAACGACACACACCTGCGCTGCACCTTCGACTCGCGGGACTTCACGGACATGAACTGGCCGTGGGCATTCACGGCAGGGATCGAGTACCGGCTGCACGGCCCGCACCTGGACATGACGCTGACCCTCACGAACGAGGACACCAGCGACATGCCCGCCGGGATGGGCCTGCACCCGTACTTTGCACGCGTGCAGCCGGACCTGCCGGGCGTGGACCCGGCGCTGACGGTGGGCGCGGAGCTGATCTACGACACGGACGAACGCGTCCTGACGGTCGGCGCCGCCCGCGAACTGCACGCTGACGAGGACTACCGCACGCCCAAGCCCGTGGGGTCGCGGGAGATCAACACGACGTACACGGCGTGGGACGGCGTCGCTCGGCTGGACTGGGGTGCGCGGGCGCTGACCCTCACGGCGGACAACGTGTACTCGCATCTGGTGGTGTTCACCGCACCGGACGGGAGCCTCGCGCTGGAACCCGTGTCGCACGCGACGGATGCATTTAACTTGGCCGCGCAGGGCGTGCCGGGCGTCGATGTGCGCGTGCTCACGCCGGGGCAGACGCTCGCGGGCACAGTGCGCCTGACCCTCGACGGCGACTGGTAAGCCCCTCCTCTACCCGGTGGCCAGCAGCGTCCCGCGACCGTCGCGCAGTTCAAACTCGTGGCGGTCGCGGGCCTGCATCCAGCGCAGGGCCTCCAGCAGATCATCGGTCTCCTTCAGCACCTCGGGGGCGCCCGGGTCGCCGGTCCACACCACGCGGTACGCGCGCGGCACGGGGGGCGGCGTCCAGCGCTGTCCCTCGTCCTCTTTCACGAACGCTCTCGACATCCCTCCAGTCTGCCGGGGGCGGCTGAAGCGCGGGTGGGAGGAGGGTAGTCGCCGCTTTACTATGGCAGGTCGGGCACGCTGGCTTTCGGCACGAGCGTGATGCGCGCCTGCCGTTCCTGATCATCCCGCAGATAGGTCAGGGTGACGGTGTCGCCCACCTTCGCGCGGCGGATCGCGGTGATGACCTCGTTCGCGTCGCGGGTGCGCTCGCCGTTCACGCGCAGGATCACGTCACCCAGGCCCGTCAGCGCGCCCTGCTCGTCGAAGGTGCTGCCCCGCAGCCCGGCACGCTCGGCGGGACTGCGGCGGGCGACCTCGCGGACGATCCCGCCGGGCGGGTCGGTCTGTCCGCTGTGAATCGCGTCGAAGACCAGCCCCACGACCGGCACGTCGTTCGTGATCCCGGCGCGCAGGGCGCTGATCAGGTCGTTGCCCTCCACGACCGGCACGGCGTAGCTGCGCCGCGTCTGCCCGCTGCCGTCCAGGCTGATGTAGCTGACCACCCCGATCGCCTGCCCGTTCCCGTCGATGATCGGCCCGCCACTGTCACCGGGGGCGAGGGGCGCTGTCATCTCCAGCGTGCCCTGCGGGAAGTCCGCGCGGCCCGCCTCGGCGTTCAGGCGCAGCAGCCTGCCGCGACGGGGTTGCAGGAAGTCCCCGCCGCTGTTCCCGATGGCCAGCACTGTCTCGCCGGGGCGGGGCGCGCGGGTAGTCAGGTTCAGAAACGGGAAGTTCGTGCCGCGCCCATTCACCTGAAGCAGAGCCACGTCGGCCGAGGCATCGAAGGCCACGACCCGCGCCCCATAGCTGCGGCCCGAGAGGGTACTCACCTGAAACAGCTGCCCGCCACTGACGACGTGATACGCGGTCAGCAGTTGCCCACCGGCGCTGATGAAGAAGCCGGTGCCGATCCCGCCGGTGTTGCGGTCAGTGTTCACGCTCTCCACGCGGACGGTGGCAGGACGGGACTTGTCGAACAGCGCGCGGGCATCCTCCGGCAGCGTGAGGGGGGGCAGAGGGGTCGGCGTCTCCACGCGGGGCGTCACGTTCACGCGCGGCAGGAACGGCACGTCCGCCTCTGGCAGCAGGTACGCGGCCAGCGCGAGGATCAGCAGGACAGGAAGCCAGGGCGAGGCGCGCACGCCGTCAGTCTAGGGCGCCCCGCACGCGGCGACGGTGGCAGAGGGAACCGAACAGGCCAGGTGATGCCCTAGGCTGGGCGTCATGCGTTTCTGGCTGTTGAAATCGGAGCCCGACGTGTTCGGCTTCGCGGATCTGGTGCGGGTGGGGCGGGAGCCGTGGAATGGCGTGCGGAATTATCAGGCGCGGAATTTCCTGCGGGAGATGCGTGAGGGGGATCTTTGCCTCTTCTACCATTCGAATGCGAGACCGGCGGGCGTGGCGGGCGTGGCGCGGGTGTGCCGCGCGGCGTACGCGGATGATCTGCAGTTCAAGCCGGACAGCAAGTATTTCGATCCGAAGTCCAGCGTGGACGCGCCGCGCTGGAGCATGGTGGATGTGGAGCCGCTGATCGCGTTTCCGCAGGTGGTGTCCCTGGATGCGCTGCGGGGCATGGCCGAGTGGGAGGCTTCGGCGCTGACGCGCCGGGGTTCGCGTCTGAGTGTGCTGCCGGTGGAGCCTGAGGCGTTCTGGGCGACGCTGGACGCGGCGGGCCTGAGTCTGGATGAGGTGGCGGGTCTCAGCTGACCCAGGAGGGTGCGGGGTTGAGCAGCAGGTTCAGGGACACCTGACGCCTTCATTAATCTGACGTTGAGACTTTTTTCATGGTTGGCCTGTGGGCCGTCACCTTAACGTCAGATAAAGAAAAGGAGAATTCAGGTATGGAACTACTGCTCGCTGGACTGGTCATTGTGGCCTCCCTGATCCTCGCCGCCTGGCAGGAGCGTCCCGGCGCAACTCGCCGCAGCCGCCGCTAACCTCACCCGCTGGCGGCGTCCAGCGCAGCGCGGCGTCCCCGAACCTTGCTCTCAGACAGGAACCAGACCTCTGGCCTGCACGCGAGGGTCCCGACGCTGCCGGAATCCACCGGAGGAATACCGCTGAGTGGCCTGCGGTATTCCTCCGATGTTCTGCTCCCCCATCGCCTCAGTAAAAGCGGCGTGGCCGTCACGACAGAGCACCAGCCGGACCCGTTCCTGAACCGCGTCCCGTCCGGCTGTGCAGCGCCGCTCAGCCCGGTACGCTGAACAGTGATGTCTGCTCTCTGGCCCGGTCGCCGTCACACCCTGTTCTCCCGTCTGGCGCTCGCGGCGCTGCGCCTGTCGGGCTGGACGCCGGTCCTGGCCCCCCCGCCCGGCCCGAAGGTGGTGGGCGCGGTCGCGCCACACACCCATAACGCGGACTTCTGGCCCGGCATCATGTTCAAGTTCGCCACGCGCGCCCCGATCCATTTCGTGGCGAAGCACCAGCTGTTCACGTTCCCGGTGGGGATTTTCATGCGCGCCGTGGGCGGTCTGCCCGTGGATCGCCGCCGCGCCGGGGGGAACTTCGTGGACGGCGTGGTCGCCCTGATCGACAAGGAATCGGAAATCATGCTGGTCGTCGCGCCGGAGGGGACGCGCAGCCGCGGCGAATACTGGCGCACCGGCTTTTACTACATGGCGCTGGAGGCGAACGTGCCGATTGCCGTGACCGTCCTCGACTGGGGCCGCAAGCAGGTGGGCGTGACCGGGTACGTGACGCCCACCGGGAACATCGAGGCGGACTTCGCCCTGATCCGCGAGATGCTGCGTGACGTGCGGGGCCACACGCCCGCGAACGAGACGCCAGCCGTCCCGCGACCAGTCTCTGAGGGTGGCCCAAGCAAGGGCTGACGCCCCCACCCGGGGGCAGCGCAGACTGTAACGACAGCGTGACGCGGGCGCAGTACGCTCCACCCAGACCACACAAAGGGAAGGGAGGACGATGCGACACGAGGCATCTGGCGGGCCGTGACGGCCGCGTCAATGGGAACGGAACGGGCGGCACCCGCGCCCGTCGTGGCGCTGGAAGCCCGGGGTCTGGTCAAGGACTTCCGGGGGTTCCGCGCCACGAACGACGTGAACCTGCAGATTCACGATGGGGAGATTCACGCAATCATCGGCCCGAACGGGGCCGGAAAGACCACCTTGTTCAATCTGCTGTCGGGCTTCCTGAAACCCACGGCGGGCGAGGTGCGCCTGTTCGGCGAGCGGGTGGACACCCTGCGGCCCTTCGAGATCGTGCGCCGGGGCCTGTCCCGCTCGTTTCAGATCAGTTCGGTGTTTCCCACCCTGAGCGTGCGGGAGAACGTGCTGGTGGCGCTCCAGTCGCCCACGCCGCTCCCGCACCGGTTCTGGGTGCCGCTCTCGCGGCTGGAATCGCTGGGCGAGCGGGCGGACGCGATCCTCGCGGACGTGGGCCTGGGCGGCATGCCGGACCGGCTGGCGGCGGACCTGAGCCACGGGGAAAAACGGCAGCTGGAGATCGGGATCTCCATGACGCAGGACCCCCGCGTGCTGCTGCTGGACGAACCGACGTCCGGCATGGGCTCGGAGGGCATCGCGCGGGTGATCGCGCTCGTGCGGCAGGTGGCGCGCGGGCGGACGGTGGTGCTCGTGGAACACAACATGAGTGTCGTGGCGGAACTCGCCGACCGCATCACGGTGTTGCAGTACGGGTCGGTGCTCGCCAGTGGACGCTACGAGGACGTGCGGCGCGACCCGCGCGTGATCGAGGCGTACCTGGGTGAGGACGGGGGGCACGCGTGACGCCGCTGCTGTCCGTGCAGGATCTGAACGCCTTCTACGGCCAGAGTCACGTACTGCGCGGCGTGACCCTGCACGTGAACCCGGGCGAGGTGGTCAGCCTGATCGGCCGCAACGGCGCCGGGAAGACCACCACGCTGAAGAGCGTGATGGGCGTGCTGCGCAGCCGCACGGGGCAGATCACGTTCGGCGGGCAGGACATCAGCCGCCTGCCCAGCAACCGCGTGGCGGCGCAGGGGCTGGCGTGGGTGCCGGAGGAACGCGCGATCCTGAGCACCCTGACGGTCCGCGAGAACCTTGAGTTGCCGCCCAGCCGTCCCGGAGGCTGGAGTACCGAGCGCATCTATGACGCGTTCCCGGTGCTGCGCGAGCGCGGGCATCACCCGGGCAGCAAGCTCTCGGGCGGCGAGCAGCAGATGCTGGCGATGGTGCGCGTGCTGCGCGCCGGGCCGAAGCTGCTGCTGCTGGACGAGCCCAGCGAGGGTCTGGCGCCCGTGATCGTGCAGCGCATCGGCGAGATCATCGACACGCTGCGCCAGAGCGGCATGGCGGTGCTGCTGGTCGAGCAGAACCTGAAGTTCGCCTCGCGCCTCGCGGACCGGCATTACGTGTTCGTGGACGGGCAGATCGTGGACGAGGTGCCACGCGAGCAGGTCGAGGCCCGCCGGGACGACCTGCTGCGCTACCTCAGCGTGTAATTCCAGCTCCTCTCCCCCATTCACTCCTCTGGAGGTTGTCCCATGAACAAGACCCGCACCGCCATCCTGGCCCTGACCGCCCTGCTCCTCGCCCCTGCCGCCTCGGCCCAGTCCCTGTCCGACGGGGGCATCAAGGTGGGCGTCCTGACCGACCTGTCCGGCGTGTACTCCGAGCTGTCCGGCCAGGGCAGCGTGAAGGCCGCTCAGATGGCCGCCGAGGACTTCATGAAAGCGAACCGCGCGTACGCCGGGAAGGTCAGCGTCATCGGCGTGGACCACCAGAACAAGGCGGACGTGGCCGGCAACAAGGCCGCCGAGATGATCGACCGGCAGAACGTGGACATGCTGGTGGACATGCCGACCAGCAGCGCCGCGCTGGCCGCCACCGAGGTCGCCCGGCAGAAAAAGACCATTGCCATGGTCGTGACCGGCGCCACCACCGCCCTGACGAACGAGAAGTGCAACAAGTACACCTTCCACTACGCGTACGACAACTACATGCTCGCCAACGGCACCGGCACCGCCGTCACCAAACGCGGTGGGAACAGCTGGTACATCATCTACCCCAACTACGCGTTCGGGCAGGACCTGAACCGGCAAATGGTGGCGGCCGTGCAGGAGAACGGCGGGAAGCTGGCCGCGCCCAGCGACGCCACGCCCTTCCCGAACACCGACTTCAGCTCGTACCTGCTGAAGGCGCAGAGCGTGCGGCCCAAGATCTTCGGGACGATGCAGGCCGGGAACGATCTCGTGAACGTCGTCAAGCAGTACAACGAGTTCGGCCTGAAGAAGCAGGGCATCGGCCTGGGCATCGGCCTGCTGTTTGAGACGGACGTGGCCGCGCTGGGCCAGGACGCGTTCGCGGGCGCGATTGCCACCGTGCCGTGGTTCTGGAACTTCGACGCGCGCTCCCGCCAGTGGGCCGGCCGCTTCGAGAAGGCCTTCGGGAAGAAACCCACCTGGGCGCAGGCGGGCGTGTACTCCGCGACCCTGCAGTACCTGAACGCCGTGGCTCGCGCCAAGACCGACAACAGCGACGCGGTCGTCAAGGCGCTTGAGGGCTACGCCTTCGATGACTTCTTCGCGCGTAACGCCACGATCCGCCCGCAGGACCACCGCGTGATCCTCGACGTGCAGGTCGTGCAGGTCAAGGGCAAGAGCGAATCCAAGGAGGCCGGGGACATCTACAAGCGCCTGAACACCATTCCCGCCGCGAAGGCCTTCATGCCCCTGAGCGAGAACAAGTGCCGCATGTGAGGAAGGTGGTCTAAGCAGTCTGAGGGGCTGAAGCGCCCCGCTCTGGCCCCTCAGACTCTTCGACCCTCAGACGCTTATGAATACACAGTTACTCTTGATTCAGGTGTTCAACGGGCTGGTGAACGGCGCGTTCTACGCGCTGCTGTCGCTGGGCCTCGCGGTGATCTTTGGGATGCTGCGGATCGTGAATTTCATGCACGGCGCGCTGTACATGCTGGGCGCGTTCGCGGCCTTCGCGCTGGGGCAGCTGCTGGGCCTGGGCTTCTGGCCGTCGCTGATTCTGGCGCCGCTGCTGGTGGGCCTGCTGGGCGTGGTGCTGGAGCGCGGGCTGCTGTCGCGGCTGTACGGGCTGGAACCCAGTTACAACCTGCTGCTGACGTTCGGCCTGACGCTGCTCACGCAGGATCTGGTGAAGCAGGTCATGCTGAGCCGTTTCGCGGTGTCGAGCGCGCCGTACTCGCCGCCCGAGGTGCTGTCGGGCGTGGTGAACCTGGGCTTCGTGGTGTTCCCGAAGTACCGCCTGTTCGTGATTGCCCTGTCGCTGGTCGTGTGCCTGGTCACGTGGTTCGTGATCGAGAAGACCCGCGTGGGCGCGATCATCCGCGCCAGCACGGAGAATCCGGTCGTGACGCGGGCGTTCGGCATTAACGTGAGCCTGTGGGTGACGGGCGTGTTCGCGGTGGGCGCGGCGCTGGCCGGGCTGGCGGGCGTGCTGGCCGCGCCGATCTACTCGGTCGAGCCGTACATGGGCGCGGAGCTGATCATCACGACGTTCGCGGTGGTCGTGATCGGCGGGATGGGCAGCATCCTGGGCTCGGTCGTCACGGGCTTCGCGGTGGGCGTGCTGGCGGCGGTGGGCGCGGCGGTGTACCCGCCGATTGCGAACACGCTGGTGTTCATCCTGATGGCGCTGGTGCTGCTGGTGCGGCCCAGTGGCCTGTTTGGCCTGCCTGAGGGGGCGCGGTGAGCGCCGTCTCGAAACTGGGGGCCACGCGCGATCCGGCCCGCGTGACCCGCGCCGCGTGGCTGATCGGCCTGGGCGTCATTCTGCTGGTGCTGCCGCACCTGATCTACCCGGTGCTGGCGCTGGACATCCTGGCCTGGGGGCTGTTCGCGGTGGCGTTCGACCTGCTGTTCGGCTTCAGCGGCCTGCTGTCGTTCGGGCACGCGGCGTTCTGGGGCACCAGCGCGTACCTCACGGCGTTCCTGCTGGGGCACGGCCAGAGCGTCCCGGTCGCCATCGCGGGCGGGACGCTGGGCGCGCTGGCGCTGGCGGTTCCGGTGGCGTTCCTCAGCGTGCGCTCCAGCGGCATCTATTTCAGCATGATCACGCTGGCGTTCGCGCAGATGGTGTCCTTCCTGGCCCTACAGTGGACGGACCTGACCGGCGGCGAGAACGGGCTACAGGGCTTCGCGCGGCCCAGCCTGCTGGGCCTGGATTTCAGTGACGCGCAGGTGCGGTACTACGTGTGCCTTGTGCTGTTCACACTGGGCTTCGGCGTGGCGTACCGCGCGGTGCGCAGTCCCTTCGGGCAGGCGCAGCAGGCGGTGCGCGACAGCGAGCAGCGCGCGCAGAGCGTCGGGTACAATCCCGCGCGCTTCAAGTTCACGGCGTTCCTGCTGAGCGCCGGGCTGGCCGGACTGGCGGGCGCGATGTATACCTTCGGGCACGGCGTGGTCAGCCTGGAGGTCGTGAACTGGCGCACGTCCGGCGAGGTCGTCATGATGACCCTGCTGGGCGGCACCACCACCCTGTTCGGCCCGGTGATCGGCGCGGGTCTGGTGCTGCTGCTGCGGGACGTGCTGACCACCGCGAACCTCCCGGTGGGCATCGTGACGGGCGTGGTGTTCGTGCTGGTGGTGCTGTTCTTCCGCCGGGGCGTGGTGGGCACGCTGCAACACTGGCTGCGCCGCCGCTGAACAGGCGCTCCGAGCCCCCCGCTGCGTGCGGGGGGTTGCTGCTGCGCCACCTGGCGGATGCCGCCCGGCCCCGGCGCGGGGCAGCATGGGGCATGACCTACCGCATCGAGACCGCTCCGGATGAGGCCCGCTCGGATCAGGTGGTGTCCGGGCTGGTGGCGTTCAACCAGCGGGAGAGTGAACTGATCCGCCGCCGCTTTGAAGAGCCGCACCTGCGCCCCGTTCCGCTGGTCGCGTACGCCCTGACGGCAGGGGGCGAGCTGCTGGGCGGCGGCGCGGCGCGGGCGGTGCCGCTGTGGCAGTGGGTGGAGATCGACGAGCTGTGGGTGCAGGACGCCGCGCGCGGTCAGGGAATCGGCGCGGCGCTCCTGGCGAGCCTGGAGGCGCAGGCGCGTGCGCTGGGGTGCCGCTGGTCGAAGCTGAACACCTGGGACTTTCAGGCGCCGGGCTTCTACAAGCGGCAGGGGTACGTGACGTACGCCACCGAGGAGGACTATCCGCCGGGGCATGTGAATCACCTGATGCGCAAGACGCTGGGGTGATTCCTGCTGGGGGGACGACTGCCGGGGTGATTACTGCTCGTCTTTCAGGCCGCGGATCTCCTCGATGAAGCGTTCCAGGCTGTCGAAGTCGCGGTACACGCTCGCGAAGCGGATGTATGCCACGTCGTCCAGGGGGCGCAGGAAGGTCATGGCGCGGCGGCCGATCTCCTCGCTGCGGATCTCGCTGGCCTGCACGTCGTCCTCGAAGCCGTACGCGAAGGCGCGCAGCAGGTCCTGATCCACGGGGCGTTTCTCGGTGGCCAGGACTAGGCCGCGCAGCAGTTTGTCCGGGTTGAACGCCTCGCGCGGGCCGCTGCGCTTGACGACCATCAGCGGTTCCAGCTGCGCGCGTTCGTAGGTGGTGAAGCGCCGGGCGCAGTTCAGGCACTCGCGGCGGCGGCGGATGCTGGCCCCGTCGTCGCTGGGCCGGGAGTTCACGACCTTGCTGTCCGGCGCCGAGCAGTACGGGCATCTCATTCGCACTCCGATGGAAGGGGGCGCAGCACCTGCTCCATCCGAGCGGCTGCGAGTAGGAGCCGGGCGGGTTCCGGGCGTGCAGTTGGCAATCCGGTGGTGTTCCGGGTTGACAACGGAGCAGACGGAATCCGTCTCACAGGGGGTAGTCCTCCTGCACGCGGATCTTCGGCACGGGGGGGAGGGGCACCTGAATGACGTTGCCGCGCAGGGGGGCCATGCCGGGCGCGGCGAGGGCCATGACGGCGTTGGACAGCGGGCGGTCCAGGGTGTCGTCGCTGCTGCTGGCGCGTGAGGGCAGCAGCAGGTTCAGGCGCAGGTCCTCGCGGTGGGCGTGTTCCACGAGGCCCTGGATGGCGCCGCGCTGCGGGTGGACGTGCAGGCCGCGCTCGTCGGTGTGGGGGCCGATGATGGTCAGCCACGTGCCGGGCAGGCGGCGGCGGATGATCTGCGCGATGGCGACGCTGCTTTTCACGTTGCAGTTGAACAGGTCCATCCATTCGTTCTCGCTGAGCATGGTGAACTCGGCGTGGGCGCGTTTGTCGGCGAGGTGCACGATGCCGTGCAGGCTGCCGTAGATGTCGAGGATGCGGGTCTGGGCGCTCAGCCAGTCCAGGGGGACGCCCACGTCGGCCTTGATGGGCACGGCGGTGCCGCCGGCGTGTTCGAGCTGGCTGGCGGCGGCGGCGAGGGTCTCGCTGTTGTTGCCGATGAGGACGACGCTGGCCCCGGCGCGGGCCAGGGCGGCGCTGACGGTGCGCCCGTACCCCTGGTCCGCCCCGGTGACGGCGATCACCTGGCCGGCCAGCACTTCACCGACGGGGGTGTGCGCGGGCACGGCAGCGATGGGGGTGTGCTGGGTCATGCCCTCCAGCATACCGGAGGTGTGGCGGCGTTTATCCCGCCTGCGGGAGGGGCCGCAGGGCCTGCGCGGGTGGGTCTCCGGCGCGGTGGCCGCATCCGCAGGCGTGGCACCAGTAGCCCTGGTCGCCGTCGCGCAGGTCGTGCAGGGTCAGGGGCTGGGCGCAGTGGGGGCAGACGTGCTGGTAGCCGCGCCCGCTGGCGGGCAGTGGATCGGCCTCCTGGCGGAACGCTCGTTTCATACTTCGATTTTAGCAGAATTGATAGACTAAATTCTTCCAAAAAAGAAGAGGGGGCCGGAGCCCCCACCGGCCAGCCTGGTTACAGGTCCGGTTCGTCCGAGAATTCCGGCTCCGGCGCGCGCGCGGTCGGCCCGGGCTCGCCCACCCGGCGGCGCTTGCGCAGCATCGCGGGTTCCTTGTCCAGGTTGAACACGAAGTGCCGCGGGCGCCGCTCGCGCAGCCACGTCTCCAGCGCCACCAGCCGCGGCCGGAACCGGATGAACTCCCGCAGCTGCCGGATCGGCACGAAACGCGCCTCCTGCACGTCCCGGTCCGGATCGCGCGGTTCCAGCTTTCCGCCCACCTCGCGCCCGGTGTAGAAGAACTGCAGGTGATGGCCCCACGTGACCGCCTGGAATTCCACGATGAACGCCAGGTCCCGCAGTTCCACGATCAAGCCGGTCTCCTCAAAGGTCTCGCGCCGTGCGCCGTCCTGCACGAGCTCCCCGGCCTCCAGGCCGCCCTTGGGCAGCGACCAGCGGCCCCGCTCACGCACCAGCAGGATCTCGTCCCCGCGCAGCACGATGCAGCCCACGCCGATGCGCGGGTCGGCCAGGGGCCGCTTCTGCCCGCGTTTGCTGGGCGCCGCCGGAACGGGCGTGGCGGTCGTGTTCGTGACCTGCCCGGGCCGCGCCTGCGCCGCGCCGTTCCCACGTCGGCGGCGACGGCGGCGCTGCGCGCCCTGCTGCCCGGCCTTGACCTGTTCTTCCGCCATTACACGCCCTCCGGCGCCAGGTCGTTGAAGCGGACGTGCGCGCTGTGGAACTGCAACTTCACCGTACCGACCGGCCCGTTGCGCTGCTTGCCGACAATGATCTCCGCGATGCCCTGCTGATCCGTTTCCTTGTTGTAGTACTCGTCGCGGTAGATGAACATCACGATGTCCGCGTCCTGCTCGATCGCACCCGACTCACGCAGGTCCGACAGCATCGGGCGGTGGTTGGGGCGCTGCTCGACGGCGCGCGACAGCTGCGACAGCACGATGATCGGCACCTCCATCTCACGCGCCAGGCCCTTGAGGCCACGCGAGATGGTGCTGATCTCCTGCTGGCGGTTGTCAGACCCGCCGTTGCTCTTGCCGCCGGACATCAGCTGCAGGTAGTCGATGACGACCAGTCCCAGCCGCCCGTGCTGCGCCGCGATCCGCCTCAGCTTGCTGCGCAGGTTGTTCAGCGTCAGGTCCGCCTCGTCGTCGATGATCATGGGCGCGTCGGCCAGTCGTCCGGCCGCGTGCGCTAGGCGCTCGAAGTCCCGCTCGTTCAGCTGCCCGGACCGGATGCGGTTCATGTCCACGCGCGCCTCGCTGCACAGCATGCGCAGCGCCAGCTGCACCGCGGGCATTTCCAGGCTGAACACCGCGACGGCCTTCTCGCCGCGCAGCGCCACGTTCTGCGCGATGGACAGCGCGAACGCCGTCTTCCCCATCGACGGACGCGCCGCCAGCACGTTCAGGCTGCCCTTCTGCAACCCCGAGATCTGCTCGTCCAGGTCACGGAAGCCGGTACTCACGCCGTCTGGGATGCCCTTGTTCTGATGCAGCAGCGTGATGTACTCGAAGGTCTCCGTGACGACCTCGTTCATCGCCTGGAACGCCTCACCCTTCTTCTTCTGCTCGGCGACCTCGAAGATCATCTTCTCGGCGCGGTCCAGCAGGTCCTCCAGCGGCAGCTGCGCCTCATAGGCCAGCTGCATGGCCTTGCCAGACGCGCTGATCAGGGACCGCAGCGTGGCCTTCTCCTGCACGATGCGCGCGTAATGCTCGGCGTACGCGGCGGTCGGCACCTGATCCGACAGGCCGATCAGGTACGTCAGCCCCCCGACCTCGTCCAGCATGCCCTTGACGCGCAGGTCCTCGCTGAGCGTCACCAGGTCCACCGGCTCGCCGCGCTCCTGCAAGGTGCGCATGGCGGTGAAGATCTTGCGGTGCCCCTCGCGGTAGAACATCTCGGGCGTGACGGTGTCGCCCAGGCTGTTCAGGGTGTCGTTGTCCAGCAGAATGCTGCCCAGCACGCTGATTTCAGCGTCGTTGCTGTGCGGCGGAACGCGTGGCGTGAGTTCCAAATGCGGCCTCTCTCCCGGCAGGGCACGCGGCGCGGGGCCCACTGCGCCCCGAACCGCTCCTGCCGTCCAATCTGAATTCAAGTGTGGGGACACCCGCAGGTGATCCCATTCGCCTCCCCATGCCAGGCAGGCCGAACTGAGCAGCAGCATACCACCCCACGCGGAAGGCGGGCGCGGCCCCCCCGCACCCGCCCACCCCATCCACCCGGGCGGCCGTGATCACCGCCGTCCACGGCGGCCTTTCCCGGCGCGCCTCCCCCGCCGGGGTCAGGCCGCGCGGACCGCAGCGCCCCCCGTCAGGTGGGTTCGGCCGTGACCGCCGTGGCCCGCACGGGCAGAGCGGCCGGCGCGCGCGCCGGGAAGGACCCCAGCAGCGTGCCCAGCACCCACCAGTAGATCTTCAGGTCGAACACCACCGCCCCCCAGCTCCAGAACAGCAGGAACACGATCAGCAGCGCCGCCGTTCGGTTGTAGCGCACCAGCAGCGGCGAGCCCAGCAGCGGCAGCAGGAACGTCACGGTCCCCACGACGCCCAGACTGGCCAGCAGCTCCCAGAAGGTGTTGTGCGAGTACGTGCCGAACGCGCCCAGGACCGAGAACGACTGCATGCCGTAGCCCGTCAGGGGCCGCTGGAAGAACATCACGCTGGCCTCGCGGATCATCTCGTAGCGCATGTCGTCACTGGCGTTCCCGGTCAGGAACTCCTCGAAGCGGCGCGTGATGCGCAGCTTCTGAAGGTCTTCGAGCTGGGACTGCACGTTCACGGACGACAGCGTCGCCGCCAGCAGCGCCGCGCCAACCAGGGTGCCCACCACCACCGCCACCTGCCGTTTCGAGCGGCGGTGCCGCCACCCCAGCGCCACGGCCACCATCAGGAAGCCCGGAATGGCCTTCTTGGAGGCCGTGGCCAGCACGACCGGCAGCGTGGTCACGAAGATCAGCAGCGGCACCCACCACTGCCGCCACGCCGGGTGCACGTCATCGAGCAGCGCGTACAGGAACCACAGGCACAGCAGAATGAACGCCAGCAGGTTCGCGTTCTCCGTGATGCCCGACAGGCGCAGGTACGGCGTTTCCAGGTACTGCCGTGCAGCGAACGCCATGTGCGTGACCAGCGCCAGCAGCAGGCTCAGGTGCACCACCCGGCTGCGTGGCAGGCAGCGGCTGAGCAGCAGCGCCGTCACGCAGGTCAGGATGGACGTGACGGTCGCCACGAACGCCACGTACGCCAGGTCCCGGTCCACCGACCAGAAGTACGACACGCCCACCCACAGCAGGTGCGGCAGCAGCAGCAGGCACAGCGCGAGCGTCACGCGGTCCAGCCGCTCCCGCATGAACCCCAGGTACACGCCCAGCAGCAGCGCGACCACGCCGTTGGCCACCACCGATAGCCCCGGGATGGGCGCGAAGACCGCGGTGGCGAACAGGCCAGCGGCGTACAGGACGGGAGCAGCGCGGGATGTGAGCACCAGGACCTCCGGGTCGGGGCTCGGCGACCCCGCCTGATTCGACGGCTGATTCGGTTGCGGCTGAGCTGATTGCGACTGGCCCGGACCCGCAGGTACTGGCTGCGGCGTGGGGGCCGTTCAGGACTGCAGGGGCGCCCGACCCGGCCCGACGCGCGGCAGGTGCTCCGCGGCGCCTTCCGGCAGCATGGAGACGGTGTACCGGTACTTCCCGGACGGGGACGGCGGGATCCGCTGGCAGTACTCCAGGTCAGGCGTGACCTCGTGCAGCAGGATGCGTTTGAGGCCCTGACGCAGCCGGTCCTCCTCGTCCGGGGTTAGCGGCTGCCCGGCGTACGTGACCAGCTTCAGCGTCACCTTGTCGGGGGCGTGCTGCACCACCTGGAATTTCTTCACGCCGGGCACCACCATGTCCACGCAGATCAGGTGAATCATCGCCTCGGACATCACGCGGCTGCCGCTGGGCAGGATGAAGCAGTCGGCGGTGCGGCCGTGCAGGCCACTCAGGGCCGGCAGGGACCGCCCGCACGCGCACGTTCCGGCCGGCGCGAGCGCACCCAGGTCCCCGATGTCATAGCGCAGCAGCGGCATGGTGTAGTTGCTCAGAAGGGTCACCGTGATGCGGCCCACCTCGCCCGGCGGCAGCGCGCGCCCCTGGTCGTCCAGGATCTCCACGAAGTGCGTCCAGGGGTTCAGGTGCAGGGTGCCTTCCCCGCACTCGCAGGCCAGGTCCCCCACCTCCCGCGAGCCGTACCGGTCGAACACGGGCGCGCCGAACGCCTCGGCCACCGCCTGCCGCGCCGCGGGGAACAGGTTCCCGGCCGAGGACATCACCGCGCGCGGCGGGTGCACCCGCAGGCCGCGGTCATGCATGTGGCGCGCCAGCGTGACCAGCGCGTCGCAGTATCCGAGCAGCAGTTCCGGCCGGAACGAGTGAATGACCTGCAGGTAGCGGTCCATGGTTTCAGGCGTCATCTCGAAGGCGTTCAGCCAGCGTTCGTTCATCACGGCCTGCCCCAGTTGCCGGCGCCAGTTGGCACCGCTGAACAGGTCCCGGCTGGAGCCCCACAGCCGCACGCGGCGTTCGCCCGTCTGGAAGCCGGCCCAGCCGTCGAACAGCTGCTTGGTTGCCTCCGCCCAGGACGTGAATTCCCGGTCCTGCATGAAGATCGTGGGCTGCCCTGTCGAGCCGCCCGAGGAGTTCCGGAAGCCCTCGCGCACGCCGGCGTCCAGCGCCTGCAGGTCCCCGAACTCGTCCCGGAGTTCCCGCTTGGTCAGGACCGGCAGGGTTTGCAGGGTCTGCGCGGTGAGTTGACCGGGCTGCGTGACGCCCCGCTCGGCGAGCAGCCGCCGGTAGTACGGCACCTGGGCCTGCGCGTGCGTGAGCAGGTCCAGCAAGCGGTCTTGCTGCTGCGCCTGCCAGTTGGGTGGCGGCGCGAACTGCTGCGCGTGCAGGAAGTCCGAGCGTGCGTAGCGTTCGTCCAGACGCTGGAAGTACAGCTGGGTGCCCATCCGGTGAATCAGTCCCATGGTCTTTCTCCTGTGTGGTCCGGGAGTGCCGGGCCGTCTGGGGGTGGCGGTCAGGGTCGGCTGCGGCCGAAGACCAGCGCCAGCTGGGCGCGGTTCGGGAGTCTCGGCTGCTGCCAGAACAGCCGGGCCAGCCGGGTCCAGTAGTACAGCCGCCGCACGAGTGGCTCGGCGCGGGCCAGCGGCGCGAGCAGCGGCGGCGGCACGTTCATGACCCCGCCCGGCGTGAAGGACAGTTCCGAGCCGCGCAGCCGCGAACGCCACACGCGGGTCTGGCCGCCGGGCAGGTCTAGGATGGGCACGACCGACCAGGTGTTCCAGGGCATGTGAATCTTGCGGAACACGTGCGACACCGCGCCGCCCTGGATGACCGGTTCGTTCAGTTCGGCCATGTGCACGTTGCCCAGCCCGAAGAAGGTCCGCCCGCTGCGGGGCTGCACGATGTGCGAGTGATGCCCGATCAGGTGATCGGCGCCCAGCGCGTAGACCTCCCGGGCGACTGCCACCTGCTGCGCGGTGGGGACCGGGCAGTCCTCGTTGCCCCAGTGCAGGCACACCACGACGCTGACGCAGCCGAGCGCGCGCGCCCGCGCCACGTCCGCCTGCACGCGCGCCGGGTCGTACAGGGCGATGCCCCGCCCGCCGGTCTGCGTCAGCGGCCGGCACGATGGGTGCGCGTACGACAGCAGGCCCACGGCCGCCCCGCCCGCGTGCACGACCAGCGGGTTCCCGTAGTGATCCTCGGCCGAGCCGAAGCCGAAGTGAGCGATGCCTGCGGCCGACAGGGTCCGCAGGGTTTCGTCCACGCCCTCCTCGCCGTAGTCGAGCAGGTGGTTGTTCGCCAGGCTGACCGCGCGCACGCCCAGGTCCCGCAGCAGGGTCACGTGCGCCGGGTTCGCCTTCAGACAGATCTTGCCCTCGGCGCGCTTCGCGGCGTGCGTGAGGGGCGCTTCGAGGTTCGCCACCACGAACCCCGCCGGGAGGGACGAGCGGACGCTCAGGGCGGCGCACTGCACGTCCCCCAGGAAGATCAGCGGCGTGTCTTGACGGGTCATATGGTCTCCTTCGTGGCGGGCGACACGCGCCCATCCACCCGGCGCACCAGCAGCAGCAGGTACCCGGTGAACACGGCATTGATGCCCACGCTGATCACGCAGAACGCGATCACGAGCAGGTCCGCGTGGCCCACCCACAGGCCCGCGCCCGCCACGCCGCCGCGCGTCAGCAGGATGAACACCTCACAGATCAGGATCTGCCGCTGCTGACCCAGCACCGTGGCCGCCACGTTCGCCGGGATGTTCAGCAGCATCGAGGCGTACCACAGCACCACGGCCGGCAGGTACTGGTCCTGCCCGCGGAAGACCTGCGCCACGAGCGGCAGACGCTGCGCGATCAGGAACAGGGCCAGCACCGCCGCGGCCACCGGCACGAGTTTCAGCGTGTCCCGCACCACCACGCGGTGTAGCGCGCCGCCCTCCTGCGTGATGCGGCGGTAGCGCATGGCGTTGAACTGCCGCAGGGTCTCCCCCAGCGTGGACTGCGCAGTGGACGCCAGCCGCTGCGCGTACGCGAACTGCCCCAGGACCGTCAGGCCGAAGCGGGCCAGCACGAACGACAGCACGTACTGCGACACGAAACTCAGCACCGACTGCGGCGTCGCGTGCCACACGTAACGTCCCAGCACCTGCCGCCGCTGCTCGTCCGTCAGGTCCGGCGCGGCGCGCCACACGGCCCGCAGCCGCCCGCCCAGCAGCAGTACCGGCAGCGCGAACGACAGCAGGTACGCCAGCGCCAGCGCCGACGCGCCCCCCACGCGGCTCAGGCTGACCATCAGGGTCAGGAACAGCGCCGCCTGCGTGACGCGCGTGACCGCCACCCACCCGCCGGCCTCCTGCGCCAGCAGCGTCGAGAACAGCAGCTGGTACAGGGTGTACGCGCCCGCCGTGCCCACCAGCCACAGCGGCAGCGGGGCCTCCGGGCGGCCCAGCCCCGCCAGCGCCGCGGCGGCCACAGCAGCCACGGCGGCCAGCACGGCGGCGTGCACGGCGGCCCGGCGCAGCGCCAGCCGCAGCACCGAACCGGTCGCGCCGGCCGTGACGTCCAGCAGCGCCGTTTCCAGCCGCACCGAGATCAGCGGCTGCAGGATGAACGTGCTGGCCATGATCAGGCTGAACTGCCCGAAGGCCGCCGCCGAGTAGAACGACGGGATCAGGAGGATGCCCAGGAACCCCAGCAGCTGCGCCGACAGCTGCCCGCCCAGCAGCGCCGCGAACGTCCGCCCGCGCGCGCCCGGCGCGACCCGCCGCAGCGCCGTGAGAGGCCCACTGACCGGCAGCATCTCAGGCGGTCTCGGCATGAATCTGCATCTTGCTTTCGGGAATCAGGTCCCGCATCAGCTGCCGCAGCGACCCGTAATCCTCCCGGCGGGCCAGTTCCTCGAAGTGCGCGAGGTGACTGGTCATGAATTCCGGCGCGGGCTCGTGCGGCCGGACCACGAAGATCTCCTCGTTGGTGGTCGCCTCCAGCGTCTCCTCGTTCGTGAGGAGTTCCTCCGTGAGTTTCTCGCCCGGGCGCACCCCGGAGAACACCACGTCAATGTTCCGGGCGCCGGACAGGCGGATCACGTCGTGCGCCAGGTCCACGATCCGCACGGGCGCGCCCATCTTCAGGACGTACACCCGGCCGTTCTGCGCCAGTCCGGCCGCCTCCAGCACCAGGCGGGCCGCTTCGGGAATCAGCATGAAGTAGCGGGTCATGTCCGGGTGCGTGACCGTCACCGGGCCGCCCGCGCGGATCTGCGCCAGGAAGGTCGGCACGACGCTCCCGCGGCTGCCCAGCACGTTTCCGAAGCGCACGGACACGAACGCCTGGTCCGGCTGGGCGCGCTGCGCGGCGCAGGCGACCACCATCTCCGCCAGGCGCTTGGTGGACCCCATGACCGACGTGGGGCGCACGGCCTTGTCGGTCGAGATGTTCACGAAGCGTTTCACGCCGAACTCCAGGGCCAGCGACACGACCGTGCGGGTGCCCAGCACGTTGTTGTACAGCGCCTCGCTGGGGCTGTCCTCCATCAGGGGCACGTGCTTGTGCGCGGCGGCGTGAATGACCACGTCCGGCCGGAACCGCTCGAACACCGTGCGCAGGTGCGAGGCGTGCCGCACGTCCCCGATGATCTCCACGTGGTCCACCTCTGGCCACTGGCGCAGCAGTTCCTGCTGAATGCTGAAGATGCTGTTCTCCCCCCGCCCGAAGAGAATCACCCGCCCGGGCCGGAAGGGCATCACCTGCCGCACGATCTCCGACCCGATCGAGCCGCCCGCGCCGGTCACCATGACGGTGCTGCCGGTGAGGTAACTGCTGATCTCCTCGACGTTCAGGTGCACGGGCTTGCGGCGCAGCACGTCCTCGAGGTTCACGTCGCGGATCTGCGCGATGTTCACCTCGCCGCTCAGCAGTTCGTACATGCCGGGAATGATGCGGTGCGGCAGCCCGGCGTCCCGCGCGCGGTCCACCACTCGCCGGATCTGCGGGCCGTCCGCGCTGGGCATCGCGATGATCAGCTCGTCCGGATGCACGCGCGCCGTGACCTCCGGCAGCTGCTCTATGGTGCCCAGGACGGGCACGCCGCAGTGCAGGCTGCCCTGCTTGCGCGCGTCGTCATCCACGAACCCCACCGGGACCATGCCCTGCGCGGGGTGGCGCAGCATCTCCCGCACGACAATGGACCCCGCCTCGCCCGCCCCGGCCACCAGGACGCGGCGCATGGGGCTGAGCACCTCGGCGCGGGCGCGCTGCTCCGTACGGAACCGGACTGTGGTGCGTAGCCCGCCCAGCAGCGTGAAGGCCAGCAGGCCGTCCAGCAGCGGCACCGTGATGGGCACGCCGCTCACCAGCAGGGCCACGCCCAGCATGAGCCCCGTGCCCACTGCCACGCCCCGCGCGAGTTGCCGCAGGTCCCGCAGGCCCACGCGGTGCCAGCTGCGCAGGTGGAAGCCCGCCGAGTAGATCACGGCCGCCTTCACCAGCGCCGCCACGCTCAGGTACAGCAGCAGCGGGTGCAGCGCGCCGCCCTGCACGCTCTCAAGCCGCAGCACGAACGCCAGGTACCCGGTCAGGCTCCAGAGGCTCAGGTCGATCAGGAAAATCCAGAATCTGTGCATGCGGGGCACCTCGCTTCATGGGAGAGCGGCAGACGACGGCGGTGCCCCGCACCCTAGAGACAGGGGCGTTGAGCAATGGTTAAAAGAGCGGCCGGTGATGGAACATCATGCGAAATTCAGAAAGGTTTCATGCAGCTGCCCGCCTGCACCCGGCGGCCCCACCCGGACCGCCCACCAACCCGCGCCCGGCGTCAGGCACGCCACCGCCAGCCGGTGGGCCCGCAGCGTGAACAGGATGTTGAGCGGACCCGCACTTGACTCTGCCGCGTCCGCCGGGCACCCTGAGGCTCATCCACCACCGCGCGAAGCGCACCGCCCTGAGTGGCCCGGGGGACCGACCCGGACGTGCCGGCCACCGCCCCCCCGTGAGGTCCTTCCCCTATGACCGACGTCACCTGGCTGGCCCCCGACGACCCCCGCTGGTCGGAGGTTCTCGCGCGCGTCCCCCACGACACGTACCACCTGCCCGGCTACGCGCGGGCCGCCGCGTGGCAGGAGGGCGGACGCGCCACCGCCTTCTGGAGCCGCGGCATGGGCGGCGAACTCCTCGTGCCGCTGATCATCCGGCCCGTCCCGCAGCGGCCCGGGTGGTTCGACGCCGTCTCCCCCTACGGGTACCCCGGGCCGCTGTGGCGCGGCGCGGCCGGCCCGGCCCAGCGGGCCCACTGGGCGGCGTTCGAGCAGGCCTGCCTCGCCGAGCGGCTGGTCAGCGTGTTCCTGCGCCTGCACCCCTTCCTGAGCAGCGCCGCCGACCCCGCCCAGGTACCCGGCACGCACGTCATGCACGGCGACATCTACGCCGTGGACCTGCGCCACTCCGACGACGAGTACCAGCGGCACATCCGCAAGAGCCACCGCCGCTTGATCCGCCGCCTGGAACACGCCGGATTCCAGATCGTGATGGACGACTGGACGCACTTCAGCGGCTTCCTCACGCTGTACGGGCAGACCATGCGCCGGTTGCAGGCCAGCCGCTACTACCACCTGAGCCCGGACTACTTCGCCACGCTGCGCCGCGAACTGCCCGAACACCTGCACCTGATCTCCGCCGTCGACCCCACCGGGCGGCTCGCGGCGGCCGGACTGCTGCTCAGCTGCGGCGGCGCCGTGCACTGCCACCTGGGCGGCGTGGACGAACCCTTCGTGACGAACAACCCCACCCGCCTGATCGACGCGCAGACCGTCCGCCTGCTGCGCGCCCAGGGCCGCACGCTGCTGAACCTGGGCGGCGGACTGGGCGGCGAGAACGACTCCCTGGCCGAGTACAAACGCGGCTTCGCCACCCACACGTACCCGTACGCCACCTGCCGCGTCGTCGTGAATCCGGCCGCGTACGCGCAGTTCAGTGCCGCCGCCGGGCACACGGCCTTCTTCCCGGCGTACCG
The DNA here is from genome assembly GCF_014647435.1 of Deinococcus radiotolerans. Lineage (NCBI taxonomy): Bacteria > Thermotogati > Deinococcota > Deinococci > Deinococcales > Deinococcaceae > Deinococcus > Deinococcus radiotolerans. Next base: position 106,275 of record NZ_BMPE01000010.1, read on the forward strand.
CGCGCCCACCATGCCGCCCAGCCTCTGACGGTAAGGGCCGCCGCACCGGCCTGCCCCGCTGACGCCCCCGCGACTCCTGAAGTCCGGGGGCACCGTTCTGACCCGGCGGGCTGGGTGGTGGCGCGTCACCGGACGCCCGGGGTGCCGGGCGCCAGCCTCTTGACGTGGGCGGGACCCCCGCCGCGCGGCTCCCAGGTCCGCACGCCTGCTGTCCGCCCGGACGTGTCACCGGTCACCCGGCGCTCCGGTATCGGGCTGATCTGCCCACTCGGTGGCGTCCCAGTGCACATTTACGTTTGTTCAACGCCGTCCTCATTACCGTGACGCTGTCCTCACCTCAAGGCCCCGGCATGCCGCCGGGGCGCGGCACCCACCGGCCCACCCCGCACAGCCAAAAGGAGCGGCGCGATGAACACACCAGCACTGGAACGGCCCACCCCGCACCCCCGGACGGGAGGCGCACACCCGGCGGCGCCGCTCGCGCAGGTGACCATCATCGGCTCCGGGTACGTGGGCCTGAACACCGGCGCGGTCCTGGCGTACCTGGGACACCCGGTGGTCATGGTGGACCGCGACGAGCAGCGCGTCCGTGACCTGCAGGCCGGGCAGCCCGTGATCTTCGAGGTGGGCCTGCCGGACCTGCTGAGTCAGACGCGCGCCCAGACGACGTTCACTACGGACCTGCGCGCGGGCGTCCGGGACGCGCAGGTGATCGTGATCGCGGTGGGCACGCCCCCCACCGCCTCCGGTGACGCGGATACCCGCGCGGTGGAGCAGGCCGCCCAGGAGATCGCCGAGGGCCTCCAGGACGGGCAGCGCTGCGTGGTGGTCGTGAAATCCACGGTGCCCATCGGCACGAACCGCCGCGTGAAGTCCGTCATTGACCGCGTTCTGCACGCGCGCGGGGTGCAGGCGCAGGTGCACTATGCGTCCAACCCGGAGTTCCTGCGTGAGGGTATGGCCCTGCACGACACGCTGTACCCGGACCGGGTGGTGGTCGGCTCGGACGACCCGGAGGCCCTGAGGGCCCTGCAACAGCTGTACACGCCGATCCTGGAGCAGACGTTCACGCCCCCGCCCGGCCTGCCCCGCCCGGATCACAAGCCGCTGCCCACCCTGATGAGCACGGACGCGACGAGCGCCGAGCTGGTGAAGTACGCCTCGAACGCGTTCCTGGCCGTGAAGATCAGTTTCATCAATGAGGTGGCGGGCCTGTGCGAGAAAGTCGGCGCGGACGTCAGCGAGGTGGCGCGCGGCATGGGCATGGACATCCGCATCGGCGCCGGGTTCCTTCAGGCGGGCGTCGGCTGGGGCGGCAGCTGCTTTCCCAAGGACGTCCTGGCCCTCCAGGCGGTCGCCGCGGAGTACGGGTACACCCTGCCGATCGTGCAGGCGGCCGGGGAGGTCAACCGCCGCCAGCGGGCGCACATGCTTGAGCGCCTCCAGGACGCACTGAAGGTCCTGCGGGGGCGTCAGGTGGCGGTGCTGGGCCTGACCTTCAAGCCCGGCACCAGCGACCTGCGCGAGTCGCCGGGCCTGGACCTCATCCAGCAGCTGCTGCGCCGGGGCGCGCACGTACGCGCGCACGACCCGGTCGCGCTGAGCGGCGCGCAGGCGCTGTACCCGGACCTGGACCTGGACTGGACGCCCAGCGTCGAGGCGGCCCTGAGCGGCGCGGACGCCGTGCTGCTGGCCACGGCGTGGCCGGAGTACCTGCACCTGGACTGGCTGGACCTGACGCGCCGCATGCGGACCCGCGTGGTGCTGGACGGCCGCAACGCGCTGCCCGCCGAACTGCTGCGCCAGGACGGCGTGGCGTACATGGGCGTGGGCCGATGAGCGCCGAGGATCTGTTCCGGTCGCACGCGCTGGTCACCGGGGGCGCGGGCTTCATCGGCAGTCACCTCGTGGACCGGCTGCTGGCCGAGGGGTGGCGGGTGACGGTGATCGACAATTTCGACCCGTTCTACGATCCGGCCATCAAGCGGCGGAACGTGGCCGAGCATCTGAACCACCCGGCGTACCAGCTGATCCCGGCGGACCTGCGCACCGACCCGGCCGAGCTGAGGCGGGCCATCCGCGGGGACGTGCACGTGTGCGTGCACCTGGCGGCGCTGGCGGGCGTGCGGCCCTCGTTCGCGCGGCCCACCGAGTACCTGGACGTGAACGTGGTCGGCACGCAGAACATGCTGGAACTGGCGCGGGCGCTGGGGGTGCGGCAATTCATCTTCGCGTCGTCCAGCAGCGTGTACGGCACGTGCCCGTCGGTGCCCTGGCGGGAGGACGAGCGGAACCTGCACCCGATTAGTCCGTACGCGGCGAGCAAACTCAGCGGTGAGCTGCTGGGGCAGGTGTGCGCGCACGTGTACGGCATCCGGTTCGTGGCGCTGCGGTTTTTCACGGTGTACGGCCCCCGGCAGCGGCCGGACCTGGCCATTCACGCGTTCGCGCGGCGGATGCTCAACGGGCAGCCCATCAACGTGTTCGGCAACGGGCACAGCCGGCGTGACTACACGTACGTGCGGGACATCGTGGACGGGATCGTGCAGGCCATCGAGTACGACCTGGAGCTGTTCAAGGTCATCAACCTGGGCAACAACCACACCATCAGCCTGATGGACATGATCGAGGTGCTTGAGGACGTGCTGGGCGTGCGCGCGCACCTGCGACACCTGCCCGAGCAGTTCGGGGACGTGCCGCAGACCTGGGCGGACGTGGAGGTCGCGCGCCGGCTGCTGGGGTACGCGCCGCGCACGCAGTTCTACGACGGGGTGCAGGCGTTCATGACGTGGTTGCGTGAGGATCTGGCGCTCAGTCCCCTACCGCAGCCGCACTCGGGGAGCAGCGCGTGAAGGGCGGGCGCACGGCGCTGTTCCTGCCCGGCCTGCACGGCGGGGGCGCGGAGCGCGTGATGGTGCAGCTGGCGGCGTCGCTGGCCGCGCGGGGGCAGGCGGTGGACCTGGTGGTCGCCTCGGCGGTCGGGCCGTACCTGAAAGACGTTCCGCCGCAGGTGCGGCTGGTGGATCTGCGCGCGGGCCGGGTTGTACTGTCCCTGCCGCGCCTGGTGGCGTACCTGCGCCGCACGCGGCCGCGGGTGCTGCTGTCCACGCTGGAACACGCCAACGTCGCAGCGGTCCTGGCCGGGCGGATGACCGGCGTGCCGGTGGTGCTGCGCGAGGCGAACGTCCTGCACCGCAGCGCCGCCGGCCTGCGGGCGCGGCTGCTGCCCGCCCTGATGCGCGCCGCCTACCCGCGCGCGCAGCACGTGGTGGCCGTGTCGGGCAGCGTGGCGCAGAGCCTGCGCACGCTGGGCGTCCCGCCCGGCCAGGTCAGCGTGATCGACAATCCCGTCATCACGGCGCAGTTCCCGGCGCTGCTGGCCGCGCCCCTGGACGACCCGTGGTTCCAGCCCGGAAGCCCGCCGGTGGTGCTGGGCGCGGGGCGGCTGGAGCTGCAGAAGGATTTCGCCACGCTGATCCGGGCGTTCGCGCAGGTCCGGGCGGCGCGCCCAGCGCGTCTGATCATCCTGGGTGAGGGCCAGGACCGCGGGCCGCTGGAGGCCCTGATCCATGAGCTGGGCGTGCAGGACGACGTGCGCCTGCCCGGATTCCGGGCGGACATCCTGGCGTTCATGGCGCGGGCGCACACCTTCGCGCTGACCTCCCAGTTCGAGGGTCTGCCCGGCACCCTGATTCAGGCGCTGGCGGCCGGGTGCGCGGCCGTGGCGACCGACGCGCCGGGCGGCTCGCGGGAGGTCTTGCAGGGCGGCTCGCACGGGCACCTGGTGCCGGTGGGGGACGTGTCGGCGCTGGCCTCGGCGCTGCACGCCACGCTGGACCGCCCCCGCCCGGGCCCGCCGGGAGGCGGGGCTCTGGACCGCTACCGCGAGGAGGTGTCCGCCGAGCAGTACGTGCGCGTGCTGGACCGCGCCGCGGCCGGGAACCCGCCCGGGTGTGCGGAGCGGCACCTGGCGCTGCTCGTGACCAGCCTCTCGTACGGGGGCGCGCAGACGCAGGTGGTTGAACTGGCCCGGCGGTTCCGGGCGCGCGGCTGGCGCGTGACGCTGCTGTCCATGCTGCCGCCCGAGGCCTTCGAAGAGGACCTGCGCCGCAGCGGCATCGAGGTGGTCTCGCTGAACATGCGCCGCGGGGTGCCCAGCGTCCGCGCGTGGTGGCAGCTGGTGCGCTGGCTGCGGCGCGAGCGGCCCAGCACGCTGCACAGCCACATGGTGCACGCCAACCTGCTGGCACGCCTGGCGCGGCGGCCCGGCCGGGTCGGGCAGCTGATCTGCACCGCGCACAACATCATCGAGGGCGGGCGGACCCGTGAACTGGCGTACCGGCTCACCGATCCATGGTGCGACCTGACCACGAACGTCAGCCGGGCGGCCACGCAGCGGTACGTGCAGGTGGGCGCCGTGCCCGCCGGTCAGATCCTGTACGTGCCCAACGGTGTGGACCCGGCCACGTTCCGCCCCGACCCGCGGCGCCGCCACGAGACCCGCGCGGCCCTGAAGCTGGGCGGCGCGTTCACGTGGCTGGCTGTGGGCCGCTTCGAGGACGCCAAGGATTACCCCAACCTGCTGCGCGCGTTCGCGCAGGTGCAGGCGGGGGCGCCCGGCGCGCAGCTGCTGCTGGTCGGCGATGGCCCCACCCGCCCGGCCGCGCAGGCCCAGGTGCGCGACCTGGGTCTGAACGCCCACGTGCAGTTCCTGGGCCTGCGCGGGGACGTGCCGGCCCTGATGAACGCCGCGGACGGGTACGTGCTGTCGTCCCGCTGGGAGGGGCTCCCGATGGTGCTGCTGGAAGCGCTGGCGAGCGGGCTGCCCATCGTGACGACCGACGTGGGCGGCACCCGTGAACTGGTGCGGCCGGGCGGCGGCCTGCTGGTGCCGCCCATGGACAGCGGCGCGCTGGCCCGCGCGATGCTGCACCTGATGACCCTGCCCGCCGAGCAGCGCGCCCGCTGGAGCGAGCAGGGCCTGCACCTGATGCAGGAGGAGTACGCCATCGACGAGGTGGTTCGCACGTGGGAGGGCCTGTACGAGTCCCGCGCCGGAGGGCACCATGCCTAAACTGCTGATGGTCACCACGATTCCCGAGACGCTGGAGTCGTTCCTGCTGCCCTACGCGCTGCATTTCCGGCAGAGCGGCTGGCAGGTGGACGCCCTGGCCGGCGGGTCCTTCGAGCCCTTCCCCTGGCGCGAGACGCATTTTCATCACACGCATCAGGTCACGTGGTCGCGCTCGCCGCTGCACGCCGGGAATTTCCTGGGCACGCCGGGCCGCATCCGGCAGCTGGTGCGGCGCGAGGGGTACGACATCGTGCACGTGCACACGCCCGTCGCGGCGTTCGTGACTCGCATGGCCCTGGGCAGCCTGCCGCGCGCGCAGCGCCCGCGGGTGGTGTACACCGCGCACGGCTTTCACTTCCACCCGAAGGGCCGCCCGCTGCGCAACGCGGCGTTCGTCACGCTGGAGTGGCTGGCGGGGCACTTCACGGATGACCTGGTCGTCATGAGCGAGGCGGATGAGGCGGCCGCCCGGGCGTTCGGGCTCGTGCCGCGCGGGCACCTGCACCGCATGCCTGGGATCGGCCTGGACCTTCAGCACTACAGCGCCGAGCCACTCCCCCCGGCCGCCCTGGTGGACGCCCGGCGCGGCTGGGGGGAAGGCGGCCGCCCGTACCTGCTGGCCGTGGCGGAATTCATTCCCCGCAAGCGGCACGCGGACCTCCTGACCGCGTTCGCGCGGCTCGGTCCGGAGTGGCCGCAGTTGCAGCTGGCGCTGGCCGGGCGGGGCGCGCTGGAAGCTGACCTGCGCGCGCAGGTGCAGGCGCTGGGCCTCACGGACCGGGTGCATTTCCTGGGGTTCAGGCGGGACATTCCCGCGCTCCTTCAGGGCGCGGCGGCCGTGGTCCTGACCAGCGAGCAGGAGGGCCTGCCGCGCTGCCTGCTGGAAGCCATGAGCGCCGGGACGCCCATCGTGGCAACCCGCATCCGGGGCGTGGTGGACCTCCTCGAGGGGCAGCTGGGCCTGATGTACGACGTTGGGGACGTGAACGCGCTGGAGGCGGCCCTGCGGGACGTGCTGCGCGACCCGGCAGCCGCGCAGGCCCGCGCCCAGGCGGCCCGGGCAGGCATGCTGCGCTACGACGTGCAGCACCTGATTCAGCTGCACGAACACCTGTACGCGTCAGCGCCCGCCACCGTGCGCGCCGGGGTGCGCCATGCCTAGCGCCGCCCGGTCCCCCGATCCGTACCGGGGCAAACGGCTGCTGGACGTGCTGGTGGCCGGCACGCTGCTGCTGCTGACCTGGCCGGTCCTGCTGCTCATCGCGCTGGCCGTGCGGGTGCAGCTGGGGTCACCCGTGCTGTTCCGGCAGGTGCGGCCCGGGTTTCAGGGCGCACCGTTCACCCTGCTGAAATTCCGGACCATGCGGGACCTGCGGGACGCCAGCGGCGAACTTCTGCCGGACGCCGCACGGCTCAGCCGCTTCGGGCAGTGGCTGCGGGCCACGTCCCTGGACGAACTGCCCGAACTGCTGAACGTGCTGCGTGGGGACATGAGCCTGATCGGCCCCCGGCCGCTGCTGCTGGAGTACCTGCCCCGCTACGACCGCGAGCAGGCCCGCCGGCACGACGTCCGCCCGGGCCTGACCGGCTGGGCCCAGGTGAACGGCCGCCACGAGCTGAGCTGGGAGGACCGCTTCACGTTGGACGTGTGGTACGTCACGCACGCCAGCCTGCTCCTCGACCTGCGCATCGCCCTGCGCACGGCCACGCAGATCTCCCGGCGCGCCGGGGTCCGCCCGGCCGGCCATCCAGACACCACTGACTTTCTCGGGACCGCCCCGCACCTGTCACGCCAGCTGGTGCCCGCCCCCTCTCACCAAAGGACTCAGCCATGACGTACGCCATGCCCCTGCCCACTGAACCGGACGTTCGACTCCAACCTGACCTGCAGATGGCCGCGGCGGACATCAATGAGGATGACATCCAGGCGGTCATGGGCGTGCTGCGTTCCGGGCGCCTGGCCCTGGGGGACTGGGCGGGCATCTTCGAGCAGCGCGTGGCGGAGTTCGTGGGGGTCCGGCACGCCATCTGCGTGAATTCCGGGACGGCGGCGCTGCACCTGATCGTGCGGGGCCTGGGCCTGGGCCCGGGGGATGAGGTGATCGTCCCGTCGTTCACGTTCGCCGCCAGCGTGAACGCGCTGCTGTACGAGGGCGTCACGCCGGTGTTCGCGGACATCACGCCCGACACGTTCAACCTCGACCCGGCGGACGTGCGGGCGCGCGTGACCCCCAGGACCCGCGCGGTCATGGTGGTGGACGTGTTCGGCCACCCGGCCCCCTGGGCCGAGCTGGAGCAGGTGGCCGAGGAGTTCAACCTGATGCTGCTCGATGACTGCTGCGAGGCGCTGGGCAGCGCCATCGGCGAGCGGCGGCTCGGCTCGCTGGGCCGGGCGGGAGCGTTCGCGTTCTACCCGAACAAGCAGATCACCTCGGGCGAGGGGGGCATGATCGTCACCAACGACGACCAGCTGGCCCAGGCGGCGCGCAGCATGGCCAATCAGGGTCGGCCCGCCATGGGTGCGTGGCTGGAGCACGAGCGGCTGGGCTTCAACTACCGCCTGGATGAGATGTCGGCCGCGCTGGGCGCGTCGCAGATGCAGCGGCTGCCGCAGCTGCTTGCGCGCCGGCGCGAGGTGGCGGCCCTGTACACCCGGCGGCTGGCGCCGCTGCCGAACGTGCGGGTGCCGGTCACGCGGCCCGGCGTGGTCGTCAGTCCCTTCGTGTACGTGGTGACGCTGACCGGGACCGCCCCGCACCGCGATGAGGTCATGAAGCGGCTGGCTGCGCAGGGTGTGCCCAGCCGCGGGTACTTCGCGCCGCTGCACCAGCAGCCGTACATGCAGGGGTACGCGGCCCCGGCGTGCCTGCCGGTCACCGAGGACGTCTGCGCCCGGACGATTGCCCTGCCCTTCCATCATCAGCTGGGCGAGGCGGACATCGAGCGGATCGCGCAGGCGCTGCAGGTTGCGGTGGCGGTGAGCTGAATGCGCTGGGCGGGACCGTTTGCGGCCAGGCGCCACGCGGGCCTTCCGGGCGGCGCCGGCCCGGTCGGGGCGCCCCTGCCGGCGTCCGCGCCGGTCCCAGCGGCCCGGCCCGCACTGCGGACGCCCGCGTGGCAGAAGCGGGCGCTGGACGTGGCGGTGGCCGCGCCCGGGCTGCTGCTGCTGTCGCCGGTGCTGCTCGTGACGGCCGCGCTGGTGGCGGGGTCCGGGCCGGTGTTCTACCGGCAGACCCGGGTGGGGCAGTGGGGCCGGCCGTTCCGCATCTGGAAGTTCCGGACCATGGCCGTGCAGGCGGCGGCGCTGCCGGGCACGCCGCATCTGACTGTGGGGCACGATCCGCGGGTCACGCGGGTGGGGCGCTGGCTGCGGGCCACCAAGATCGACGAGCTGCCGCAGCTGCTGAACGTGCTGCGCGGTGACATGAGCCTGGTGGGACCGCGGCCGGAGGTGCCGCACTACGTGCAGCTGGCGCCGGACGTGTACGGCCGGGCGCTGCATCTGAAGCCGGGGATCACGTCGGTGGCGTCCCTGGTGTACCACGATGAGTCGGGGTACCTGGGTCAGTTCGGCGACGCGGCCGAGCGGGTGTTTCTGGAGCAGGTCGTGCCGCACAAGGTGGAGCTGTGCGTGCAGTACGCCGCGGGCGCCACCCTGTGGGACGACGTGGTCCTGATGCTGCGCACGGCGCTGCGGATGTTCAGGCCGCCCCGGTGATCTGGGGGGCGCAGGCCGGGCTGCGGCGCCCCGCACAGCACCAATGGGGGTGTCTCAGGAGGCGGCCGTGAGGGTATCCTGTATGGGCTCAGCTAGACACAGAAGTCAGGGGTCAGCGGGTCGGGGCCGCCTGAAGGGTGTGCGTCTGGCCGGGCTGTACCGTGAGGGTTCCGCCGTGAAAGTTCCGCAGTGAACGCCGCTCGTAGCCTGGCAACAGAGACGCCACCGTCGGAGCAGCATGCTGAAAGTTTTTCTGCTCGGTCACACGTACGCGCACAGTGGGCAGCGTCCGGTGCACCTGTCCACGAAAGCCGTTGCGCTCATCACGTACCTGGTCCTGGAGGAGCGGGTGCATCACCGGGATCACATGGCGGCCCTGCTGTGGAATCACGGGGACGCCCGGCAGAACCTGCGGGTGGAACTGGCCCGCATCCGGTCGGCGGGCATTGTCGGCTTTCCTCTGGGTGAGCGACTGCTGACCGTGCACAACAGCACGACAGACCTGGGCGTGTGGGAGGACGGCCTGAAGGTCTGCGCGGAGTTCAGTGATGATCAGGTGCAGACCTGGCTGTCCGGCATCCGGGGCATTCCGCTCAGTGGGCTGGATGATCTGGGCGGGCCGGAATTCCGGATGTGGGTGGATCACCAGCGGCAGCTGATCATCAACCGCCTCGCGGAGGGCCTGGAGCAGGCGTACCGCATCTACGGGCGGCAGCGGCGGGCCATGGCGGTGGGGATGGTGAATGCGCGGCTGCAACTGCTGGGCTGCGCAGCCCTGCCGCCCCTGCCTGAGCATTCGGACGAGGTGCAGTTTGACCGGGTGGAGACCGAGCGGCTGCGGGAGATCATGCGCCGCGCGGCGCGGTCGCCGCAGGTGCTGGTCCTGCGCGGCGAGACTGGCAGCGGCAAATCCTATGAGGTGCGCCGCCTGGCGCAGGAGGCGCAAGCCCTGGAGATTCACTGCGACGCGCAGTCCCTGCACCTGAGCCTGGCGATCATCGCGCAGCGCATCCGGCCGCACCTGCCGGACGCGGTGGCCGAGCGCCTGGCCGCGGCGCAGGGGCAGGTGGCCCCGCAGGGGCAGGTGGTGGCGGTGGCGGGTGCCCTGACGCACCTGACGGTGCCGGTGGTGCTGGACTTCGATCAGGCCGAGCGGGCCAGCCTGGAACTGGCGGGCTTCATTCAGCTGCTCGTCAACACGGACACGCGGGCGCTGTGCGTGCTCAGCTGCCGCGAGGCGGAGTACGCGGCGGGCGGGAAGCTGATTCAGCAGCTGCGGCGGGTACTGCCAGAGGACCGCAGTCACCTGGTGCAGCTGGGCCCGCTGAGCGTGGCCAGCGTGACAGACGCCCTCAAGCAGCTTGACCCGTTGCAGGCCCCGGAGGTGCTGGAGGTGCAGGCCGTGCAGCTGATGCAGCGGACCGGCGGGTCGCCGCTGCTGCTGCGCGAGGCGCTGAGTGAGGATTTTCCGGCGTTGACGATTCACACGCGTATGGATGAGCGGCTGGACAGCGAGATTGACAGCTGGCCGGAGGACGTGCGGCACGGCCTGGAGGCGCTCAGCCTGCTGCTGACGCCCGTTGATCAGGCGCTGGTCGCGGAGTTGCAGGTGGTGCCGGCCGAGGACGCGACGCGGTTCCTGACGCAGGCGCATGCCTGCGGGGCGCTGTGTGAGCACCGGCAGGGCGGCGTGGTGGTGCTGCAGGCGGGCCTGAGGGTCGAGGGGCATCAGGCGGCGGTGGATTCCCTGTTCCGGGATGAGCACCTGCGGGTGCGCCTGGCGAGTCGTCTGGCGGCGCCGCGCCGGGTCGAGATGAACCGCCGGCTGGCGCAGGTGTTCGCCCCGCGTCATGCGGGCCTGGCGCGCTTCTACGCCCTCCGGGCGGGACTGACTCCGCCGCCGGACGTGCCGGGCGTGCCGGGCGTGCCGGGTCCGGTGATCTCGTCGGTGATGCGGGCGCCGCCGCCGCTGCCGCACGTGGAGCCGCCCGCGCCGAACTCGACGGATCAGCCGCCCGTGACGGCCGAGGGGTACGTGCTGACGGTGGACCGGGGGTGGCTGCGGGTGCTGCGCCGGGGGCGGTACGGTCCGGCGCAGACGCTGACGCTGCGGGTGCCGGGCGCGGCAGATGAGGGCGGGGCGCGCACCCTGAGTCTGATCTGGCGGCTGGACCGCTTCACGGGTGGTTTTCAGTTTGATCCGCAGGAGGTGCCGTTCCCGCTAGGGGTGTGGCCGGGCGGCCCGGCGACGGTGTTCACGCCGTACGATCAGCCTGATTTTGAGGAGTGTGGCGTGCCGGTCGGGGTGCGGCGCGAGGTGACGGTGGGCCGCTGGATGCACCACACGCTGACGGTGCCGGTGAAGCCGGCGGCGCCCTGGATTGAGCTGCGCTTCCGGAGTCTGGATCTGATCCTGACGGTTGCGGGGCTCAGCGTGGGGGGACGGCAGGTGCTGCCGTTGACGTCCGGGCGCGCGGTGAACGCCGGGGTGCAGCTCCGCTGAGGCCCGCGCTGTCCGGCAGGCCCGCTGAGCGCCCACCCGGAGTGGCGGCCCGGCGGGTCTGCCCTGCTGGGTCGGCGGGGGCTGCGCCGGGCTGGTAGCTGTGGGGACTGATGAGCGTCCAGGCTCAGGCCCAGCAGCGCTGCATGAGTTCAATCATGCAGCGCTGCTGCGTAGCGTGTTTCAGTAATTCCATCTCTGAACGCGGGTGACCTTTGATACGGGTCACTCGCGTATTTGGTCGGAGTGAGGCGGTCGATGTGAGTTTCCGGACCAGTCACCTCACCATTCAATTTCATTAAAGTTTTATAAAGTATAAACAGATTTCCTCTCATTTTTCACAGATGTTGAGATTTTCACGGAGTCATCGTGTGCTCGGTTTTGTGATGTGCAGGCGGTCATTAAGCTGGGATGAAGGCGGCGCAGTTCTGCTCTGCTCCCCACAGACGGGGCTTGGAAATCTCGATTTTGCTGGACCGACAACTGTTAAATACTTCCCGAAATTTCCTACGTGAGAAAAAACAGAGGTCAGGGCGGCATGGAGCTCTCATGCACGTCCACAATGATTCATTCTGCACTCGCAGCTATTGATTCGGTTGTCTTCAATGAATGCCCGTGCGATGTGAATAAGTCAACATTCATATCAATGACGTAAGAGACATGTCATAGAAACAGAACATAATTTAATCAAGAGTCAGCTAAGTTTTAAAGACTCAATTCAATCAGGCAGGGCGATTCTCAACGAAGAACAGTCCACTTAAGCCACTCAGGAGTAGAATGCTGTCAGGTCCCCTCACAATCAAGAAAATTGGTTTCCTTACGAGCTTCATCGGTCTTTCTCTGGTGGTCGCGTCCTGCGGTCAACAGAGCGCCGCCCCGAGTGGCACCACCCAGACCGCCGCCCCCGCCACAGAAGACGCCCGCCTGAGCACCGCCGCCCTCCTCCCCGGCGCCCTGCCCATCACCGCCTCCACCGCGAGCGACGTGGCCCGCTCGGACACCACCTCCTGGTACTCCCGCGACGGCGCCCTCAGCAGCTACTGGGCCACCAACTGGACCAGCCAGAGCCAGTGGATCCGCTATGACCTCGGCAGCGCCCAGACGGTCGGCTCGGTCGCCGTGGCGTGGTACAACGGCGCCGCCCAGAAATACAAGTTCGACGTCGCCGTGTCCAGTGACGCCACCACCTGGAAGACCGTCGCCAGCGGCCTGAGCAGCAGCGGCACCACCACCGCCGCCGAGAAGTACGACTTCGCGGACCAGTCGGCCCGTTACGTCCGCATCACCCTGGCCGCCAACACGGCCGTCAAGCTCGCGGGCATCGCTGAGATCGCCCTGCTCGGCGCGGACACCACCACCGCCCCGGTCACCACGGCGCCCATCACCGCCCCGATCACGACCAACCCCGACGCGCTGACGCCCGAATCGTTCGGCGCGCGCGGAGACGGCGTCACGGACGACACCACCGCGCTGACCGCCCTGTTCAACGCCGCCAACAAGCAGGCCAAACCCATTGCCTTCGGTGCCGGCAAGACCTATCTCACGGGGCGCACCAACGGCTACCAGTACAACATCACGACCAACGGCCTGACCGTGCAGGGCAACGGCGCGACCATCAAGGTCATGAACGGCACCACCACCGCCAGCAGCCTCTACGTCCTGCGCATCGCCGCGCAGAACGTCACCGTCGAGAACCTCACCGTCGACGCCAACCGCGCCGGGCGCCCCACCCTGACCAACTGGAACCAGTACGCGTGGTTCATCGACGGCGGCAGCGTCAACGTCCGCCTCAAGGGCATCCGCGGCCTGAACAGCCCCGTCGACAACCTCTACATCCGTGATCAGATGGGCGCCTCGCCCAGCACCTCCGACGCGCTGTACCCGCGGGAGATCTACATCGACGGGGCGGAGATGCTGAACGCCGCGCGGAACAACGCCAGCGTGATCAGCAGCAAGAACGTGTACATCACGGGCGGGCGCTTCAACGGCGCGAACGGCTCGAACCCCGAGGCAGGCATCGACATCGAACCGAACACCAGCGACACGTACGGGAACAACGGGGTGTACCTGACGAACGTGGAGACGTCGAACAACCGGGGCGGGGGCGTGGACGTGGCGGGGCACCACAACCAGAACATCGTGGTGAAAAACCACGTGGCGAACAGCAACGGCACGGCCTTCTTCGCCATGCCCGACGGCGGCGCCATCCAGGTTGACGGCCTCACCGGCAGCAACTACGCCTCCAACCCCGTGGCGACTGAACGCAACGGCTTCGTGTCCCTGGTGCCCGGCGGCGTGACCGGCGGCAAGGTGAGCATCCAGAACGTGACGCTGACCGGCATCAACTCGACCCTGCCGAGCGTGCACCAGAACTACGACGGGGCCGTGACGATCCACGACACGCAGATCAACCAGTACACCGGCACGCGCCCGGTCGTGGAAGCCAAACCTGCCGACATCTACAACATCTACCGCGACGGCGTCAAAATCCAGTAACGCCAACGGTCACGCGGGGTGGGCTCCAGTTCAGGACTGGAGCCCACCCCGCGTGACCGATGCCACCCGCTCAGGGCAGGCGGGAGAGCGCCTCGGTGGGCGCCACCTCCGGCGTGGCCGCGTCCCCGGCCGCCCAGGCAGCCACGTCCACGCCGCGCCGCGCCGCCGGGCGCGCGCTGACCGGGCCGCGGTTCATCACGACGCCCATCACGCGCGCCGCGACGAGCCGCACCTGCTCCAGCGCGCGCAGCAGGTTGTCTTGGCTGGCCGTGCCGGGCGCCGTGACGAGCAGCACGCCGGACGCGCGCGCCATCAGCAGCAGCGTGTCCGCGATCTCCCCGGCGGGCGGGCAGTCCAGGATCACGAACTCGTACTGCTGCGCCCACTCGGCCTGGAGTGCCTCCAGCTTCCTGGGTTCCACGCTCAGGCGGGGCAGGCTGGGCTGCCGCCACAGGTCCACGCGGGGCGCCACCGCGACCGGGTGCGTGGCGGCCTCCGTCCGGGCCCGCCACAGTCCGGCCTGACCGGCGCCCAGTGGGTCAGTGTCGATCAGCAGGACGCGGGAGCCCCACTCGGCCAGCGCGGCGGCCAGCAGCGCCGCGACGGTGCTCGCGCCGTCCCCGCGGCGCAGGCCGCTGACGGCCACCACGCGCAGCTGCGGGCCGGGCAGCTGCGCCCAGACGCCCACCCGCAGTGACGCGGCCTGCTGCTGCACCTGCGCGTGCCGCAGGGCCGGGCCGAGGCCGCCGCCCAGCACGGTCCGCTTGAAGCGCGGCAGAACGGTCAGGGGAAGATCCAGGGCGTCTAGGTCTTCAATGAGGTTCACGCGGCGGCGGCTGAGGTCCAGCACGACCACGACCGGCAGCAGCAGCATGACGCTGAGCAGGCCCGCGACCAGCGCGTCCCGCATGGGGGTGGGCGAGACCGGCTCGGTGGGCAGCTGCGCGGTGCCCACGCGCGTCAGGCTGCCCACGGCCGCCTGCTCCAGCACCCGCAGCTGCTCGCGGTCGCGGACCAGCTGGGCGCGCAGGTCCAGCTGGTCCGCGCGGCCGGACTGGTTCGTGCCATTCAGGCGGGTATCGAGTGCACTGATGCGCCGCTCGACGCTCTCGCGGGCGCGCGTGACGCTGTCCGTGGCGCGCTGCGTGTCCCAGGCCATCAGGGCGGTGACGGTGGCGTCCGCGAAGGCGCGGGCGGCGGCGGGCGTGGCCGCTCGCGCCAGAACCTCGTACACCCCGGTGCGCTGCTCGTCCAGGCGGGACACCAGTTTCAGGGAACGGGGGCCGTCGGGCTGGGCGTTGCGGAGCAGGCGGCGGCGCAGGTCCAGCTGCTCGGCCTGCCCCAGCGGCGCGGCGTTCAGTCTGTTCTGGATGTCGCGCAGCACCTCGGGGCTGCCCAGCGCCTCCTGGAGAGCGCCGGTGGGCAGCGTGGGGGCCGTGACCAGCGCGTTGTTGATGACGGTGTTGCCGGTGTCGCTGCGCGCGGCGACCATGCTGGAGGTGGCCTGATAGACCTCCGGCGCGCGGCGGCTGCTCAGGAGGGTGACGCCCGCGACCGTGGCCGCCACGATCCCCACGGGGATCAGGAATCGCCGGACCGAGTGGGAGATCCGTCTGAGGTCGAGGGGCACTGCCCGCTCCGCTGGCGTTCCACGCTCCATGTGATCTTCTCCTTTGGCGTGCCCGGCCCCGGACCGGTCGGGACGACCGGACGGCGCGGGCGCTTGATCCGCTGCTGGAGAAATTGTGGAAGAGCGGGCGTAACAGTATCGTTAACGCCCGCTCCTGTGGCCGCGCGGCGGCGCTGGCATGGTCTTTTCGCAGACTTACTGCGCGCTCAGGTCGTAGTTGTTCAGGATGACCGTCTGTACGGTGCCGTCCGGGTTCAGGAGGTTCCAGCCGGTCTTGGTGCCGCTGGCGAACTGCCCGTCCCGCTGGGCGTAGATCAGGCGCTTGCTGTTGTCGGCGCTCAGGACCGTGTCGCCCGTGTCGTAGCGGTTGTTGCTGTTCGCGTCGCGGAACACGATCACGCGGTACGTGCCGTACGGCAGGTTGGTGGGCAGGTCCAGGGAGTACCCGCCGGTCAGGAACTTGTCGATGATCTGGCTCTGGGTGCCGTCGGCCGTGTACTGACTGTTGTTGTACCCGACGATCGCCAGGCCCAGGTTCTGGTTGGCGTCGAAGCCGCGCAGCTGTCCGGTGACGTCTTTCTTGATGGGGTTCCCGGCCAGGGTGCAGGCGCTGAGGGTCAGGGGAGCGAGGATCGCGGCGGCGAGCATGGCTTTCATGGGTGGACCTCCTGGGGAATGGGGCTTCGGGTGTCTGCGCCCACCGTAGGGGGTGAGGGGGCGGGGGGCGTGAACGGGGCCTAGCGGTTGGGTTCAGCTGAGCTTCACCGGGCCTTATGGGGCGCGTCCCGCTATACTTCCCGGCATGCAGAGGCAGCCGTTTACAGCGTTGGCCGCCGTGTACGACGCGATCATGGCGGACGTGGAGTACGACCACTGGGCGGATTTCGTCCTGACGTACGCGCGGGACGCCGGGCTGCCCGGGCCGGGGCGGGCGCTGGACCTGGCGTGCGGCACAGGCGGCTTCACGCGGGAGTTGCGCGCGGCGGGCTGGGACGTGACGGGCCTGGATTTCAGTGAGGCGATGCTCGCGGAGGCGCGGACCCGGCTACCGGGCGTGCCGTTCGTGCAGGGGGACCTGCGGACCTTCGACCTTGGGGAGCGGTTCGGGCTGGTGACGTGCGTGTTCGACAGCCTGAACAACCTGCTGACCCCGGCGGACCTGGGGGCGGCCCTGTCGCGCGCGCGGGCGCACCTGAGTCCCGGCGGGCTGCTGGCGTTCGACGTGAACACGCGCCTGGGCGTGCGGGAGTTGTGGGAGGGGGACGCCATCGAGGGCCTGGCGCCCCTACCGGACGGCGGGGAAGTGCACTACCACTGGTCGCACCACTACGACGCGGAGGCGGATGTGGGCGTGGTGCAGGCGTTCTGCCGGGTGGATGATCAGGAGTTCGTGGAAACGCACCGCGAGCGCGGGTACGACCCGGCCGACCTGGACCCCCTGCTGAGGGCGGCGGGCTTTGAGACGTGGGAGACCGTGGAGTACCCGGATTACGCGCCGCCGGAACCGGACGCGCCGCGCGTGTGGGTGTTCGCCCGAGCGGGCGGATCGTGAGCGCCCTGCCGGTGCTGGGCGCGGGCGGCTGGGGCACGGCGCTGGCCGTGAACGCGGCGCGCAACGGCCCGGTGCGGCTGTGGGCGCGCCGCGCGGATTTTGCGCGCACGCTGGCCGAGCAGCGGGTGAACGCGGAGTACCTGCCGGGCGTGACGCTCCCGGCGGGCCTGGAGGTCACGGCGCACCTAGGCGAGGCGATCACGGACGCGCCGTTCGCGCTGGTCGTGGTGCCCAGCGTGGGCGTCCCGGACCTGCTCGCGGCGCTGCCACGGGACCTGGGCGTGGTTCTGTGCGCCAAGGGGCTCGCGCCGGACGGCGGGCAGCTGAGCGTCCTGGCGCGGCAGCTGGGCTTCACGCGCGTGGCGGTCCTGAGCGGCCCGAACCACGCTGAGGAGATCGGACGGGGCCTGCCCGCCGCCACCGTGGTCGCCAGCCGCGACGGGGGCTTCGCGCGGTCCGTGCAGGCGGCACTGATGACGCCGGGCCTGCGCGTGTACACCAGTGACGACGAGACCGGCGTGGAACTGGGCGGCGTGCTGAAGAACGTCATGGCGGTCGCAGCCGGGCTGGTGGACGGCCTGAACCTGGGCGACAACGCGAAGTCCGCGCTGATCACGCGTGGGCTGCGCGAGATGAACCGCTACCTGACGGCGCTGGGCGCGCGTGAGGAGACGGTGTACGGCCTGAGCGGCCTGGGGGATCTGGTCGCCACGGCCACCAGTCGCCACAGCCGCAACCGCGCGGCGGGCGAGGCCATCGCGCGCGGGGAGCACCCGGGGCAGGGCGGGAAGGTCGTGGAGGGCCTGCGCACAGCGGGCCTGCTGGACGCGTGGGCGGCGGCGCACGGGCATGACCTGCCGATCGTGCGGGCGGTGGCGCACGTCACGCGCGGCGAGTGGTCCCCGCAGGACGGCGTGGCCCGCCTGATGGAACGCGAGGCGAAACCCGAACAGCACTGAGTTCAGGCGCCCTCTGCCGACCCCGCCCGCCGGGTGTTTCCACCTGGGTCAGGGCCTGAAAACCAGCGTGCCACACGATCTTGAGCGGGCCTTCATGTCCGCATGTTTTGCTGCATGTTGTATGCCACTTTCCAGGGAAGTACAAGTGCTTGTACCTCCTGCGGGCGGGTGGTACAGTCAGCCATCTAAGGCAAGGCCCACTTCACCGGCCACCCACAGCAGCTCACCTCACGGCCCCCACCGGGGCGGTGCGGTCTCGCTGCTGTGTGCCCAAGCCACCCCCTCGCCCGCAAGGAGACCCACCGTGACCACCCTGAGCGCCCAGCCCCTGACCAACTTCGACGAGAACGCCCACCACATTGCCAAGCGGCAGTACCTGCAAGGCACGGACGGCGACCTGAGCGGCATGTTCCGCCGCATCGCCACCTGGGTGGCCGGCGCAGAGGAGGCGGGCGCGCGCGAGCACTGGGCGCAGGCGTACTACGACCTGATGGCCGAGAAGAAATTCTGCCCCGGCGGGCGCGTCCTGGCTGGCGCCGGTACGCAGCACGGCAACGTCCTGAACTGCTTCGTGCAGGGCGCCACTGAGCACGCCCCGCACACCTTCGAGGGCGTGATGGAAGTCGCGAAGAAACTCGCGCTGGTCACGAAGGTCGGCGGCGGAAACGGCGTGAACCTGGACGTATACACGCCCCGCGCCGAGAGCAGCCGCCCCGACACCGGCGTGCGCGGCTGGGTGTACATGAGCGCCGCGCACGCGGACGTGCAGGACTTCATCGAGGGCCTCATGCGCCCCCCCACCCAGCCCGACGGTGAGAAGCAGCCCATCGCGGTGCGCAACTGGACGCGCGTGGTGTACGGGCAGGTCATCAAGCCGGAACTGGTCGCGCTGGCCCGCGCGAACGGCGTGTCCGTCGTCAAGGCCATGCCCGAAGGCGTGCAGGCCGTGCCGGACGACATGGGCGGCATCATCGACGCGGCCCGCAAGATCGCCGAGGACGCCAAGACCGGCCTGGAGCCCCGCCTGGACCTGAGCAGCATGCGCCCCGAGGGTGCCCCGATCAAGGGTTCGGGCGGCACGAGCAGCGGCCCCGTGAGCTTCCTGCTGGAAATCTTCGACAACTTCCTGGAATGGGCCAACCGCGGCGCGGAAGCGTCGGGCCCGATCAACACCCTGCGCTTCGTGTACGCCCCGGTGCTGCGCGTCGTCCGTCAGGGCGGCACCCGGCGCGGCGCGGGCATGGCCACGATTTCCATTGAGCACCCGGACGTGCTGGACTTCCTGACCGCCAAGGACCTCGACCGCGAGGCCAGCGAGGGGGACATCAGCACCTTCAACATCAGCATCCTGGTCAGCAGCGCCTTCTGGGACACCCTCCAGGCGGGCGGCGTGTGGCACGTTAACGCGCAGGACGTGCCCGGCAAGTACTACCTCGCCCCGCAGAAGGGCGCGTTCAAGGGCACCCTGCCCACGCTGCCCATCCGCGCCGAGGACGACGCGCAGGGCGTCCCCGTGTACACCGACAAGAGCGGCAAGACCGGCATCCCCGCCCAGTGGCTGTGGGACCAGATCGCGCAGCACGCCTGGAGCACCGGCGAACCCGGCCTGATCTTCGTGGACCGCATCAACGAGCATTCCGCCCTGAAGAACCTGGGCGAGCGCTACCAGATCCGCAGCACCAACCCCTGCGGCGAGATCCCCCTGACCGTCGGTGAACCCTGCGACCTGGGCGCCATCAACCTCGCGGCGTACGTGCACAGCAGCACCTTCGACTACGACACGTTCCGCGCGGACGTCCGCACCGCCGTGCGCTTCCTGGACGACGTGCTCGACGTGAACGTGTTCGCACTCGAAGACAACCGCGTCGCCAGCCAGGACCTGCGCCGCCTGGGCCTGGGCGTCATGGGCCTCGCCGACGCCCTCATCAAACTCGGCCTGCGCTACGACAGTGAAGCGGGCCGCGACACCATCTACGACATCATGAGCGCCCTGCGCGAGGAAGCCATCGCGGAAAGCGAACGCCTGGGCGAGGAACGCGGCATCTACCCCGTGTACACCCGCCACGCCGAGCAGATCCCCCACGCACCCCGCCGCAACGTCGCCGTGCTGACCGTCGCCCCCACCGGCACCACCAGCATGCTCATGGGCGTCAGTAGCGGCATCGAACCCATCTTCAGCCCGTTCATCTGGCGCAAGATCGGCAGCGAATACCGCGCCCTCCTCGCTCCCCTCTTCGTCGAACTGCTCGAAACGTACCCCGCCCCCCAGGGCATGACGAAGGACGGAGGCTGGGACTGGGACAAGGTCACCGAAGCCGTCAGCGAAAACCACGGTTCGGTCGTCGGCCTGCCGTTCATTCCCGACGCCCTCCAGCAGGTGTTCGTCTGCGCGCACGACATCAAACCCGTCGATCACGTCCGCATGCAGGGCACCGTGCAGCGCGCCTTCGACGCCGAAGGGCACGCCGCCAACAGCCTCAGCAAGACCATCAACCTCCCCAACGACGCCACCGTGCAGGACGTGCAGGACGCCTACAGCGAAGCGTACAAGACCGGCTGCAAAGGCATCACCGTCTACCGCGACGGCAGCCGCCAGTTCCAGGTCCTGAGCACCAGCAAGAAAAAAACCAAGAAAGAAGACGACAACGCCGAACCCACCCCCGCTGAACCCAGCGCCAGCGCCGACGTCATGGGCGAAAGCACCCCCACCCCGGAACCCACCCCCGCCCCCACGCCCAAGGTGAGTCCCACCATGCCCAGCAAACCCACCTACGAACGCCCCACCCGACTGCGCGGCATCACCGACATGGTCAAACTCACCGACCCCACCAGCGGCCACCGCCGCAGCTTCCTCGTCACCGTCAACGAACTCGGCGGCAAACCCGTCGAAGTCATGGTCATCAGCGGCCGCGCCGGCGACGAAGCGAACGCCGACAGCGAAGCCCTCGGCCGCGTCGTCAGCATCGCCCTCCAGCACGGCGTCCCCGCCCAGGCCATCGTCAAAACCCTGCGCGGCATCAACGGCGGCCTGTACGGCAGCTACAACGGCCGCCTCGTGGGCAGCAAAGCCGACCTGATCGCCGTCGCCCTGGAAACCTTCCAGAAAGACCTCGACGCCGCCAAACTCCCCCCCCTCGCCGGAGGCAGCACCGACACCGCCCAACCCGTCACCAGCAGCGCTGCGCCCAGTGGCGTCAGCGTGGAGGGCATGGGGCGCGAGCGGTGCCCGGTGTGCGAGGAGAAAGCCGTGATCCGCGAGGAAGGCTGCCTAAAATGCCAAGCCTGCGGCTACAGCAAATGCGGCTGAGGTAGAGAAAAAACCGTCACTCCGCTGACTGGTCTGCTTGCCCTCCACGGGGCAGGCAGATTTTTCTGTGTCGTCCCAGGGAGAAGGCGTACGCTCCGGCCGGGCCCGGGCGGGTACGCTGCCCGTATGCCTCTGTCGGATTACGCTCGCCCCTCCCCTGCTCGGTTTCGTCTGTATGCGTCGTTGTTGGTGCTGCTGGTGTTGACGGCGGTGGTGGGGCGGCGGCGTCCGGGGGAGCTGGGCACGCGGGAGACGCTGCGGCGCAGTGCGTTCGCGCGGGTGATGTTCATGGATATCGGCGCGCTGAGCACCCTGGGCGCGCTGTATCTGGTGTTGAACGGGCGGACGCGGGTGCGGGTCCCGGCGGCGGTGGCGTCGTTGTTCGCGGGGAGTTTCGCGTTGCTGCCCGCGCTGATGTTGGAGGACGCGGCGGCCATGCGGGCCGAGCGGGAGGGCCGCACGGAGTAGCCCGGCCAGGCGTGCGGCTCAGGTGGGGTGGTCGCGGCGCGGCCACCAGTGTTCCAGCAGCAGCGTGACGCCCAGGCTGACGGTCACGCCCAGTAGCCAGCCGGCCAGAACGTCGCTGGGGGCGTGGACGCCCAGCAGGACGCGGGCGGCGCCCATGCTTAGGGCGTACGCGGCGGTCAGGGTGACGGCCCAGGTGCGGGTGGGGGTGCGGCGCAGCAGGACGCTCAGGAGGGTGCCCAGCGCGGCGGCGAGGGCGGCGTGCCCGCTGGGGTAGGACAGGCCGGGCGCGGCGACCAGGTGCGGGTACAGGGTGGGTCGGGGGCGGTGCACGGCGGCGTTCAGCAGGAGTTGCGCGGCCAGCGTGGCGGTCATGCCGGTCAGGAGCAGCAGCGCCGCGCGGCGCGAGCGGGTGAACGCCCACGCGGCGATCAGGGCGGTGGCGGTCAGGGTGACGCCCAGCAGGCCCGTGACGTTCAGGGCGCGGGCGGCGCCGATGGTGGCGGGCGTGGCGTGCGTGTGCAGCCACGCGCTAACGGGGGTGTCCAGGGGGGCGGTGGTGCCGGTCTGCACGGTGATGGTCAGGGCGGTCAGGGCCAGCAGGCTCAGCAGGGCGGGCCACGTCAGGCGGGATGGACTGCGTGGCTGGTTGGGCCGGGGCATGGGGGTCAGGTGGGGCGCAGGACGTGCAGCGCGGCAGGCCAGACCTGTACGTGTACGGGGCCGCCGGGGTCAGTGCGGGTTTCGCCATCCACGTGGAAGATCTGTCCTGTGGCGTGCAGGGTGAAGGTGGCGGCCACGTCTTCCTGCACGCTGGGGAGCGTGTCGAACTGGCCGCGCAGCAGGGCGGCGGCGTACGCCAAGAGGCTGTCGCGCTGCTCGCCGTTCACGCGGATCAGGTTCAGCTGCCCGTCGCCAGGGTGGGCGTCTGGGGCGAGGCGCAGGCTGTTCCCGGTGGACTGGATGTTCATGATTTCCAGCAGCGTCACGGGTGGCGCGGGGCGGTCCTCTCCGTTCACGTGGACGGGAACGTTCTGCGGCTGGAAGCCGGGCAGGGTACTCAGGAGGGCCTGCGCGGCCCGCAGGGGGCTCTTGGGCCCTTCGGGGTCGTAGGCGTGCAGGACGTCTGCGAACACGCCGCACCCGAACGCCTCGAAGAACACGTCCTCGCCCCAGGGGGCCTGCACGCGGCCCGCGTCGAACGGGTGGGGCGCCGCGGTCCGGTACGCGCGGACGATGTCCAGCGGGTCGCCCTGAAGTCCCAGGGTCCGGGCAATGTTGTTTGAGGTGCCCAGCGGGATCACGCCGACGGTCGCGCTGCGCCCGGTGAGGTGCAGCGCGGCGGCGCGGAAGGTGCCGTCCCCTCCGGCGATGAACACCGGGCCGGGCAGTGGACCGTGCAGGGCGGTCAGCAGGTCGTCGGGCGTGCGGGTGGGGCGGTACTCGGCGTCGAATCCGGCGTCCCGCAGGGCGCCCTGCACCTGCGTGGGGTCGGCGCGGTGGCTGCTGCCGGAACTGGCGTTGTGGATCAGCACGGCGGGCGTCAGTGGGCCCGGGGTCAGTTCGGCAGCGGCCATGTGATGCACTCTACGGTGGCGCGGGGCGGGATGAGGGTGCGGGTCATGGTTTGCTCAAGGCGCGTGGGCGGGCGGGGTGGCTACAGTAGCGGCATGACCGCACTGCCCGATCCACTCACGCTGGAGGGCGCTCCCTCCGCCGCGCCGCGTGGCCCCGCGACCCTGATCTACAACACGAACGCGGGCGGCAGTAAGCACGCCACCCCGGATGACCTGGTGAACGCCATTCACGCCATCGGGTTCACGCCGGTGTACCGCGCGACCAGCTGCGAGGACGACCTGAAAGAAGCCCTGGACGGCGTGGCGGGGACGGTCTTCGTGGCGGGCGGGGACGGCACGCAGCGCGCCGTGGCGCTGACGCTGGCGGGCCGCGCGGAGGTGAATCTGGCGGTGATTCCCATGGGCACGGCGAACAACGTGGCGCGCACGCTGGGCGTGCAGGGCGAGCCGCTGGACGTGATCGCCGCGTACGGCCGCTCGGAGGTGCGGCCCTTCGATCTGGGCCGCGTGGAGGGCCCCTGGGGTGAGGACCTGTTCCTGGAAGCCTGTGGGTGCGGGGCGTTCGCGGACGTGATGGCCGAGTACGACCCGGAGGAAGGCAAGAGTCCCCTGCGGGCCGTGCAGGCGCTGACGACGACCCTCACGACCTTCGATCCGCCGCCCGTGCAGCTCACGCTGGACGGTGAGGAGCAGCCGAAAGCGGCGTTCGCGCTGCTGGAAGTCATGAACACGAAGGCGACGGGACCGCGCCTGCGCCTGGCCACGAACGCCGACCCGGGCGATGGGCAGCTGGACGTGGTGCGGATTGACGCGGCGGGCCGTGAGGGGCTGCTGACGTACCTCGCGGCGCTCGCCCGGGACGAGTTCGAGGCGCTGAGCAGCGTCGAGAGTACCCGCGCGGGCCGCGTGGAGATACCGTACACCGGGCAGGCTTTTCACGTGGACGCTGAGGTGAGGCCGCCTGTGCAGGGCGTCACGGGCCGCGTGCTGATTGAGGCGTGGCCGGACGCGCTGCACGTCCTAGTGCCCCTGCCTGCCGCGCCCGCCGGGGAGGCCTGAGGTGCCGCCCGGTCCGCCCCTCCCCCCACCGAACCCGCAGGAGGGCCGCGAGGTGCCGCTGCGGCGCGCGTGGCCGGTCGCGCTCGTTCACGCCCTTCAGGACCGTGTGGGTGGCGCGCTGGGCTGGGCGCCCCGCCCGGCGGCGACCATGCAGAACAACATCGTCTGGCGGGGTGGGGTGCAGGTCATGCGGGTGGACCTGCACATGCACACCGAGGTCAGTCACGACTGCCGCACGCCCCTGCGGGACATTCCGGGGTGGATGCTCCGCACGAACACACGCGTGATTGCCGTGACGGATCACGACCAGCAGCGCGGCGGCCCGGAGTTGCAGGCCATCATTCGCGACCTGGGCCTGGATGACCGCCTCAGCGTCATTCCCGGCGAGGAAATCACGACCAGTGAGGGTGAACTGATCGGTCTGTTCCTCCAGGAGCGCATCCCGCCCAAACTCACGCCGGAGGAAACGGTGCGGCAGATTAGGGCGCAGGGTGGGCTGGTCCTGCTGCAACACGGTTTTGACCCGCTGAAACGGTACCGTCTACGTCCAGAGGCGACCGACCGGATCGCTGATCAGGTGGATATCGTCGAGACGTTCAACTCCCGATTGTCTCGCCACCACTGGAACCGGGTGGCGGAGAATTGGGCGCGCGAGCGGAACCTGCCCATGAGCGCGGGCAGTGATGCCCATACCCTGCGCGATATCGGCGAGGCGTGGGTGGAAACGCCCTTCCGGACGATCCACACGCCCGCGCAGCTGATCGAGGCTCTGCGTGAGGGCGCCGTGGCGGGCCGCTGGACGCACCCGGCGTACGCGTTCGGGCAGAAGCAGTGGCGCAACTTCAACAGCCAGTTCAGGCGGTAGGCGGTCGCGTCGGTACGCTCTTCAGCCTGTCTCAATCGTGCTTTTCCATCATGCGCCCGTCAGACGAAGGTGGTACCATACGTCTACCGATGCGAGTCGGTGAACACCCTGGGGGTGACCCGGTTTCGACAGGGGAACTGAAGGTGATGTTGCGTGTCGAGGTGCCGTTGGCCTCGTTAACAAACGGCAAAGCCATTAACTGGCAACCAGAAATACGCTCTCGCTGCTTAAGTGAGACAGTGACCGCGAAGCCCGGCCTTTGGCGCCGCGCGAACTGAACCAAAAGAAGGCTAGCCAACGCAAGGTTCCATAGCGGGACGCGAAACTAAGTGGAAATAAGGCAAAGGGGAGGCGCGCCCACCAGTCGCCCCCAGCCCGACAATCAAACTGTGGGATACACACGTAGACGCACGCTGAACGGACTCTTGGACGGCGGTTCGACTCCGCCCACCTCCACCACAGATCCCCGCCCACCCGGCGGGGATTTCTCCTATACTGGGCAGGCTTTCCCAAGCATGTGCCGGGATGGCGGAATGGTAGACGCATCCGACTTAAAATCGGCTGCCGCAAGGCGTGAGGGTTCAAGTCCCTTTCCCGGCACCAACGAAAACAGCCACCCGTGAATCTGGGTGGCTGTTTCGGTTTGACACTGCACCAGCCGACGCGACTAGGCATGGCGTGTCTGTCGTTCGATCCGCTGGAGGTGGAGGTCAAGTAAGTCTTCTCAAGCAAGCCGACACCACAACCTGAAATACAACAGAAAAGCCCCCACCTGTAGGGTGGGGGCCATACATGGAGCGGGAGACGAGATTCGAACTCGCGACA